>DVFR01000047.1 GCA_018713165.1 Candidatus Coproplasma stercoravium
ATCTTACTAAGCGGAGTTTTTTATGTCAATCTCTCTTAAATCTAAAGTTTTTTTCCACTGGCATAGCCAGTGGTTGTCTCAAATAAAGCCTGCCGTAATTTCGGCAGGCTTTATTTGTGGTTAATATAAAAAAATCCGAAAGAGAGCATATTCTTTCGGACTTTTAAAATTTTTATCGCTATATATTACTGATTTTATGCAAAAACACGCTGAAAAATTCAGTTAATTGCGGCATATATACGGGTCAATTTAAATTTCGATAACCTTCAGGCCCGTTTTTTTGGCATAGTTTACCGTATAAAAAGTGCCGCCGCTGTTCTTCCTCAGATAGCAGACGAGAACGGAAGAATTATCGGCCATATATCTGTCGCGCGCAAACATGCAGTAGCGGTTGTATTTTTCGGCAAAAACGCGTTTTTCGTCGCAATATCTGAGAATGTTCTCGTACCTCTCCCTGTCGGACGAAGAAAAATAATCGGCCTGCCCTTCGTAAGGTATGCACGCTACGAGCTTAACGCCGTATTTTTCTTTGAATTTTAATACCGTTTCAGCCGCGGCCAGGTCGAATCCTCGCGCCATTCCGCACAAAAAAGTATCAGTGCCGCGCTTTATCAGGCTCTCCACCACCCTCTCCAAAAGGGCGCGGTCGAAGTCGGCGTCAAGTTCGCGGTGCCCCGAAAAGGAACAGGCATTATCTCTCAAAGCGGATTTTTCCTCTCTTTGCCCTGTCCGCGCGGATATTTCGCGGGAGTGGGCCTTATTTTTTTATATACGGCGAGCGTGCGCGCCCCAACGCCTTGCGGCAGGTCGTAACTGTCGGTGCAGACGAGCTCCATTCCCAGAATTTTGGCCGCGTTTGCGGCCTCTTTTATTTCGTCTCCGGCCTCGCCTTTATACGCGATAAATATTCCCCCCACCTTTACAAGCGGGGCGCAGTATTCGAGCAGGGTATTCAGCCTCGCCACCGCCCTCGCGCAGCACACTCCGAACTTTTCGCGGTAAATTCCCTTTCCCGCGTCTTCTGCGCGCGCGTTCACAACCTCCACGCCCGAAAGAGCGAGCTCGCCCGCGGCGTACTTTAAAAACGCGCACTTTTTTCCGACGCTCTCAAAGAGAGTAAATTCAAGGTCGGGACGGCAGATTTTGAGCGGAAGCGAGGGGAATCCCCCGCCCGAGCCGACTTCCGCCACCGACGCGCCGCAGGGAAAGTATTTCTCTCCCGCAAGGCTGTCCCATACGTGCTTGATAAAGAACTCCTCCCTGCCCGTGATGGCGGTGAGATTTACCTTTTCGTTATAGTCTTTTACGAGCCCGTAAAACCTCTCAAGCAGCCCGTCTGCGCCCTCAGGCGGCACAAAATCATTTCTGTAATTCAAAAATTCACCTTAAAAAGTTGATAACATGTTTGATAACTTTATCCGTCTGTTCCAGATTATACCATTATTTTGCGGCATTTTCAACCGTTCTGAGCACTTTTTGCGGCATTTTATCAGAATTGTGAAACTGTAAATAACTTTATCAACACATGTGCAGAATTGTGGATAACGCCTTTTTCCGATGCGAAAAAATACATATTCATGCAAAATCCGCGCCCGTCCGACATACTCCGCCGCGCTTTAATTCAACTTTTCCCCCGGTTTATCAACAGCTTTCCCACAGAGTTATCCACCCAAAATTTCACAGCGCTCATACGCGAAAAAAGCTCATTTAACTTGCTTTTTACCTCATTATTTGATATTATATTGCTGTAACAGCCGGAAGACGGCGGAGATTTGAAGAGTTATCCATAATTCCACCGCCTCTATTAATAATACTAAACCTATTTACTTTAATAAACAAGAATAAAACATAGAGAGAGGGATACAATGAAAGTCGTTTGCGAAGGAATAAATCTGTCGGAGGCAGTGCTCAAAGTAGTAAAGGCCTGCGCCGTAAGGACAACCGTGCCCATTCTGGAATGCGTAAAGCTCACCGCACACAATGACGAGCTCACGCTCTCGGCCACCGACGGCGAAATTTCCATTCAGAAAACAATAAAGGCGGAAGTTTACGAGGAAGGCGAAACGTGCGTTCCCGGAAGATATTTTTCCGACTTCATCAAAAAGCTCGAGGGCGTCCAGATAACGCTCTCTGTCGAGGCGGGCAGGATGGAGATTGCCTATGCCGACTCGCAGTCGTACCTTCAGGTGCTCTCCGCGGAAGATTTTCCCAAAATAAGCACCGATATCAGTGAAAACAGCTTCAAAATGGCGGCCGCCGACCTCAAAAAGGTTATAAACGCCACTTCCTTCTGCTGCGCCACCGACGATTCGCGCCCCAATTTAAAGGGCTGCCAGTTCGTAATTTCCGGCGGCAAGGTGTGCGTGACCGCGCTCGACGGGTTCAGGCTGGCGACAATCACCGCGCCCGTAACTTCGGCTACCGCGGATATGGACATAATCTGCCCCGCGCGCACGCTCAACGAGATAGAAAAGATGATTCCCGCCGAGGGCGAGACCGAAATTTTCGTACAGAGGGGAATGATTCTCGTCTCCGTCGACGACACCGTGCTCACTTCCAGACTGTACGGCGGCGAGTTCATCAAAAAGGAGAACATAATTCCCAAAAACTTCTCCACCGTCGTAACCGTAGACAAGGCTGCTCTTAAAAGCAGCATCGAGAGGGCGGCGATTTTAGTCCGTTCGGATAAAAACAGCCTGATAATCTTCGATATTTCCGCGGGACGCATCGAAATTTCGTCAAATTCCGAAATAGGCAACGTGCAGGAGCCCGTAAAGGCCGAAGTAGAGGGGCACGACGTGAGGATTGCCATGAACTCTAAGTTCATAACCGAGGCGGTCGGCGCGCTCGAAGAGGACAGGATAACACTCTCCCTCAACAGCCAGGTTCAGCCGTTTATATGCTGCAACGCCGAAAATAAAGACGTGCTCTACTTAATTTTACCCGTAAGAACGGCAAATAACGCCTGACTTTAAGGCAAATTGCGTTCAATAACGCTTGACTAAACTTAAAATTTGATTGTATAATTGTCAATAGCGTAAAAGACAAAAAAAACAGCACGGGTTTGCAATCCGTGCTGTATGGTAATTTAAAAAAACAAAACTAAAAAACGGAGATAAAAAAATGAAACGTACTTATCAGCCCAAAAAGAGACAGAGAAGCAAAGTTCACGGCTTCAGAAAGCGCATGGCGTCGAACGCCGGCAGGAAGGTTCTGAAGAGAAGAAGAAACAAGGGCAGAAAGCATCTTTCGGCGTAACGCCCTGTTCACGAAAAATCTTTTGCCTGCGGCAAAATCTTTTTCCGTGAGATAAAAATCTGGTCGTAACAAGGCTTAACGGCGGAAATTAATCCCGCCTTGCCTTGTTTCGGCGTTATTTCTTTAAAAATTTTATCGGGGAAACGGCTTTTCCTCTGTAAAATTTTTAATGCTCGCGCCGGCGCAGGACGAATGAGCCATTTCATAGCACAATGGACACCCATTGTGCGTGGCGAAATGAGAGGAGCAAACGCATATGTCAAAGCGTTTGCGGTGACAGAGCCGCCATACCATTACTTTAACGGCGGCGAGACGCCCTGCTTGCGCACATTATTTATTTAAGAAGTAATTCCGAATTACAGGCTCCCTTGTGTAAAGGGAGCTGGCGTGTGCAGTAAGCGCAGCGCGCGGAACACGGCTGAGGGATTGTGCCACATAAACCTCCCTTATATTTGCACGATACGGCGCTAACGGAGTGTTTTAATTGAAATACGCAAGGCTTAAAAAAAACACCGACATACAGCGGCTGTTCAAAAGAGGGAAGAGAGTGTTTTCGAATGCTCTCTCTGCCGTATATGTACCTGCCGACGGACTTAAAATGGCGGTAATCGTGTCGAAAAAGCACGGAAAAGCCGTAAAGCGGAACAGAATAAAGAGGCTCGTCCGGCAGGCGTTTTACAATACCTGCGCTCTCGTTCCGTGCGATATGGCAATAATAATAATGCCGAAAGTCGCTGCAGAATACTCGCTCAAAGGCTTTGAAAGTTCGCTTAAAAGCTGCTACAAAAAAATGCAATGTACGCGCGCATAAAGAGGATATACAAAAAATTGAGGCGCACGGTGTTCAAACCGTATATAAAGATGCTGTGCATGCGCCTTATAGTGTTTTACCAGCGCTATCTTTCGCGCGGGACGTGCATGTTCACGCCTACCTGTTCGGAATATACCCTCCGTTCGATAAACAACAACGGCGTGATTTTGGGGATAATTCTCGGCGCGTGGAGAATTCTGCGCTGCAATCCCTTCACCAAGGGCGGGTACGACCCCGCTTTTGAAAATTTTTTTAAGGTAAGGTGGGTGCTTTAACCCCGCTTTAAAATTTTAAAAATGAATTTATTGGCAAATATTTCCGACGGATTCATAAGCTTCATGGTCAAGCAGATAGAATCCATCGATTTAAACTGGATAGGCGATATAATCAAGTGGCTTATCGAAGGCGTCGGCATAACGGCGGTGGGCATAATCATCTTCACCCTCGTTTTAAAGACGATAGTTATGCCGCTCGACGTATTCTCCAAGTTCAAAACCAAAAAGCAGTCGCTGATTATGGAGCGTATGCGCCCGCAGATGGAAAAGCTGCAAAAGCAGTACGCCAACGACAAGAACATGTATAACCAGAAGGTTATGGAGCTGTATAAAAAGAACGGCTACTCGATGCTGGGCATATGCCTGCCGACCATAGTCTCTCTCGTTATATTCATGGTAGTTTTCAGCCAGTTCTCCACCTATTCGCAGTACGCCAACCTTGAGCTGTACCGCGGAATGGTTGACGCCTATAACGGCGTTGCGGCAAACTACGTTTACGACGATTCCGATTCGGGCAGCGACGGCTTTCTCATCGAAAGCACCGACAGCGACGGCGAAGTCGTTTACCGCGTCGATTTCGACAGGTTCGAAACTTACTACAACGCCCATATGACCGCAGAAATCGACGACAGCTACGAAGATTATATAGCCGGCTACGACAGCGACGGCGACGGTCAGCTCACCGAGAACGATATGTTCAGGGCGGTTAAAAACTATATGGCGGGATTTGCGCGTCAGGCGGCCGCCGACTATTACCACGCCGAAAAACAGGGCTTCATATGGGTGGGCAATATCTGGTATCCCGACTCTATGCTCAACAGGGAAGTGCCCAGTTTCGATAATTTCGTATCTTCGCTCTCGAGGGCGAGCAACCTCTCCAATTACGAGGAATCGTATAACGAAGTTACGGCCTATCTCACTGCCGAAAAAGAAGCTTACAACGGCTATTTCGTGCTCATAGTGCTCGCGATAGGCATGATGTTCCTCTCGCAGTTCGTCACAATGCGCATGCAGAAAGGAATGAACGAGCTCGGCACGGTAGACGGCAGCGGCAAGCGCACGAACAAATGGCTGCTCATTTTAATGCCCATAATCTACGGTATTTTCTCGTTCTTCTACAGTGCGGCGTTCTCCATATACATGGTTGTAAACACGACGTACAGCTTTCTGACGACGATTATCGTAAACAAGGCGCTCGACAGAAAGTTCAAAAAACTCGAAGAGAGGCAGGAGCTCGACAGGTACCTGCATAAATCGGTCAAGACGGATAAGGGCAGAAAGGCAAAAAGAAGATAATCCGCGATAAGGAGTAGAATATAATGGAAGAAAGCATGGAAAACGTATTTACCGGCAAAACGGTGGAAGAGGCCGTTGCAGAGGGGCTTAAAGCTTTGGGCATAACCGAGGAGCAGGCAGAGATTACCGTGCTCGAAGAGGGCAAAAAGAAGCTCTTCGGTTCGATAAAGGCAAAGGTTCAGATAGTTAAAAAGGCCACCGACGGCGAGCGCGCCGCGGCGTTTATCGACGGACTTTTAAAAATACTCAAAATACCCGCTTTCAACGAAATCGTCTCCGACGACGAAAAAGTGGAGATTGAGATAAAAACGACCAACACCTCGGCGGTTATAGGCCGCAGGGGCGAAGTGCTCGACGCCATTCAGTGTATAGCCGGCGCGGTTGCAAATATCGGCAGGGAAGAGTACAGAAGAGTTGTCGTCGACTGCGAAAAATATCGTGCCCAGCGCGAAGAAAAGCTTAAAGCGGTAGCCGTTGCAAAGGCGGCAAAGGCGGTTGAAAAGAAGAGGCGCGTGGCATTGGAGCCCATGAGCCCCTACGAGCGCCGCGTCGTTCACTCCGTTCTCGCCTCCAACGAAGAGGTAACCACCATATCCGAGGGCAAAGAGCCCATGCGCAGGGTGGTAATCATACCCAACAACGAGGTTCCTTTCGAGCGCAAGGAGAGGAATTTCAGCCGCGGCGGCAGGCAGTTCAACCGCGATAAGCGCGAAGGCGACAGAGGCGAGCGCAAATTCGGCGACAGGAAGCCCGGCGGCAGACAGTTCAACCGCGACAAGCGCGAAGGCGACAGGCGCGAGAGGGGCGAAAGGGACAACAGAAACTCCCGTCCTCCCCGCAGTTCCGCTCCCCGCGGCAAAAAGCAGATATTTTTGGGGACGTATTTGGGAAATAGCGGCGCCTCTAATAAAGATAACAACGAGGAATAAGCTCCGTTAAACTTTGCATAAGCTTCGTATAACTTTGTCGCGTTTGCGGGTTCGTTCAGTCACTTACCTCTAAGTAAGCTCCTTCACGACTTCCGCACGCTTCTCGTTCTACTCGCTTCTTCAAAGTTATGGTGGCGTGTATAATGCGGCAGAAAAATGCTCGCGCGCCGACTTGCCTCCCTTGTGTAAAGGGATATATCTTCATCGAGCCCCCCTTGTGTAAAGGGGGTATACCCTCACGAGCCCCCCTTGTGTAAAGGGGGGAATTAAAGGGGGGATTGTGCCCCATTAATAATCATGGATAGAAAACACAACAAGTCGCTCGTAAAATATGCCTCTAAGCTCCGCAAGGAGATGACAAAGGAAGAAAGGCATTTGTGGTATGATTTCCTACGTTGCTATCCTGTAAAGTTTCTCCGTCAAAAGATATTGGGTAAATTTATCGTCGATTTTTACTGTGCAGATGCCGGTCTGGTAATTGAACTTGACGGTTCACAACATTATACAGACTGCATTGAACAGTATGACGAGGAGCGGACAAAGTATCTTAACGGGTACGGAATAACTGTTGTAAGAATATCAAATTTAGATATAATTAATAATTTTGAGGGTGTTTGCGTTTACATAGACAGTTTAGTAAATGATTTACGCAAGTAACAATCCCTCAGACGGCTTCGCCGCCAGCTCCCTTTACACAAGGGAGCCTGTGACGCGGATTAAAGCCCCCCTTGTGTAAAGGGGGGAATTAAAGGGGGGATTGTGCAAAGCGAAGAGGGGAATTTTGCTCGCTTCTTTAAAGTTATGGCGGCGTGTATAATGCGGCAGAAAATATTTATATGCGACAGACAATCTCTTTGTCATTTCGAGCGAAGTCGAGAAATCTCGGAGCGCAGCGACTGACAAAGAGAGAGATTTCTCCCCTCCATTTACTTTGTTCATTTCGGTCGAAATGACAGGGTATGGGTATAACCAAAAAAACAATCAACTTAATTTTCACCGCCGCAACAGCGGCGTGATTCGGAAGGTTTTCGGCTCAACACTTCCATATAAAAAAACCGAAGGAGAATACTGACTAAGTATTGTTCGGGACGGTTCTGTGCCGTCCCGATTTTTTGTTGTTCGGGGCATATGTGCGCCCCTTTTGTACATTTTTACCTGAACAGAAAAATACTGCGCCGTAGTCAGCAAAAAAAGATGAAAAATTTACTCAAAAGCATTGCGAACGACTTTTCGCATTGGGACTCCAAGATGATTTGCCGCGCAGGCGTCATCGCAGCGCTGTATGCCGTTATAACGTGGCTCTTCGGCCTCGGCGGCGGGCTTGCCTACGGGCCGTTTCAGATAAGGCCGACCGAAGCATTTACCATTCTGCCACTCTTCTTTCCCGAAAGCGTGCCCGCGCTCTATATCGGCTGCATACTCGCAAACTTCTTCTCGTCGTACGGTGTACACGATATCTTTCTCGGAAGTCTGGCCACGCTGTTCGCCGCGTTCTTCACATATATCTGCGGCGTGGTGTTCAAAAACCACGTTCTCAAAGTGGGTATCGGCGGCATATTCCCCATCGTTTTAAATGCGTTTATAGTTCCCGCCGTTTGGATACTTGCAGGCTCAACCGACGTCGTTTACTGGGTTTCTGTCGGCTCGATGGCGCTCACCGAGGCTGTATGGGTGTACGCGCTCGGCATACCTCTCTATATCGCCGTGTTAAAGCTGCGCGAAAGGGGAGTAAAGGTGTTCACCTCTCCCGTACATGTCCGCGCCGCAGCGGCAAACTCTTCTGCCGCAGGTTCTGTGCATGAGAGCAAGCCCGACGAAGATATCAACAAAAACAATTGACATAATTGTGGATAAAATGTGGATAAGTTGATAAAATTGCCCGCCGCGCAGTTAAAAATCTGCGCGGTGGGCAATTTAAATTTATAAATAACGCCGAATTATTCACAATTTTTTAATTTCAGTATTGAATAACTGCAGTTTTAATGTATAATATTTATACAGTAAAATTTAAGGGAGGAATTTATGAAGGCTATAAAATTTATGCTCCTTGGGCTCGGACTCATATTCACGGCGCTCTTTTGCATAATTGCCGCGCGCGAATATGCCGTCGGGCTGGTGTTCGGGCTGATATTTCTGATAGGCGGACTCGCCCTTATGGTGCTCGGCTTTTTGGGCGACTGGAGCGAAATAAAGGAACTCGGCAAGGCAAAATCTCAACAGAGCGGCGATACAAAAGTTGAGGAAAATAAAGCCGAAAATTCTGAAAACGGCGAAAGAACGGAATAATTTTTTTGCAATAGTTGGGGCATATCCCCGTTCCGATTTATTAAAAATTTAAATAAATGTATAATACAAATGTGGATTTGATTAAGCAAAGGCTTAAATACGAGATAGATAATTGCGGGCTTACTAAGGCAGAGATAGCAAAGCGTGTAGGGGTATCGTCTGAAATGATAACGCAGTACGTAACTACCAAAAAACTGCCGAAGTTAGATACCTTTGCAAGATTATGCAAAGCTATAGATGTTTCTGCCAACTATATTCTCGGACTTGAAGATTAAGCAGTTTCAACTGTGCGGCAAATTGCATGGCACATAAAAACGGCGCGCGCGGAAAATTCCGCGCGCGCCGTCTTTTGTATAAAGACCCTTTCGTACTGTCCTGTGGGGGCAGAAATGGGATAATGCCGATGAGTAAAAAAGATTGTATGAGCAATCAGCGGGCAAGCTCCCTTTGTGTAAAGAGGGACGCCTTACCTCGAGCCCCCCTTGTGTAAAGGGGGGAAGTAAAGGGGGGATTGTAAGAGTTATGGTTGTCTGCGGCGCATTCAGAAATATGGGCAGGCTTTGGTAACGACAAACAATCCCTCAGTCTGAACCTTTCGGTTCAGCCGTCTTGCGTGGCGCAAGGAGTGCAAGCCGCCACGCGGCGGTCACCGCAAACGCGTTTACATATGCGTTTGCTCATCTCGCATCGGCACGCACAACGGGTGTGTGTTGTACTATGAACTGCCTCGCTCGTCCCTTTGCGCAAAGGAGCCTGTAATGCGGTAAAAAAGCGCAAGGTTGGAAGCAAGGAATAAGCGCAGCGCTTCCGTTATCACTTTGTTATCTTCGCGTCACTCTGCACGGGAAAAGTTTTTCCCTTCTTGCCTTTCTTTTTCAGGTCGTCCGGCGAGCAGCCGAGGATATCGGGTATAAAGTCGAGCGTCATGTCCCCGCCGTCTGTCAGCACGATTACGGCTACAATCGCCGCCACGGCAAATACCGAGTAGGAGGAGAGCGCAAGCGCGCGTATCAGTCCGTGCACCCCGCCCGCGCCCGAGATTATGGCGAATATGAACGACGCCGTCATAAGCATATAGTAGCCGAAAGTCGAAACGAACGTTGTCGTCGTGAATATCACAACGAGTATGTAAGCGACGGCGGATATCCCCAGCCAGATAAAAAAGAACGGGGTAATGTGCCGCGAAATAAAGGGAATGAGGCAGAGCAGGAAGAATATCCACAGGTATGCAATGCAAGCAAGGCATACGAAAAACATTGTCAAAAAGCTGTTTTCCAGCCCGCGGAGCTCGTACCAACCGCGTATGCAAAGCCCCAGCGCGACCGAATTTGCGGCAAAACAGGCGATATTTACGGCGCTGCGCCCCTTTACGGCAAACGCCAAAACGCCGCTTGCCACGAGCGCCGCGACGCCCACACCGACGTACACCCAGCCGAGATATTCGTAGTCGCTCTCCACAAAGCCGAAGAGGTAGGCTATAAGCGAGGCGACGAGCAAAAACACCAGCGCCGCTGCAGAGACGAGCAGTACTTTTTTAAGTTTATTGTTCATTTTCTCTCTTTTTGCACGGATAATGCGCCGTCTGTGTGTACAAATGACGCTGTGCGGCTCTTTTATATTACGGCGTGTTTTTTAAAAATTATATCGCGTATCGTCAATATTTGTCAAGTTGTAAAAATTAAAGCCGCCGCAACTGCCAAATTGCAGCCACGGCGGCTTTTTACCATACAGGTCAATGCCTTAAATATATGCCTGATTTTATTTCCGCTTTAAATTAAACGGGGTTTTTGCGGGGACGGCCCCTGCCGCGCTTAACCTGGGGAACATCGGGCTGCTTCTTTTTATTGGTCGAACCGGGCTTTCTGCCGCGCTTCTTGCCGGTGTATGCGGGCTTAGCCTCGCCCTCCGCTGCGGGAGTTACGGCAGGCTCTGCGGCTGCGGGCGCGTTTGCCTTAGCCTCGGCATATGCCTCTGCGCAGTTTGCCTTTAAGGTGTTCAGGCAATCCCAGAGTTCCTTGGGTATCCTGCTGCCGATAGAACCCGTATAGTACCCTTCGAGCTCTTCAGCCTCATAGCCCCAGCGTGCCTCGTCTACCTCGAGTATGCCCTTCAAATCTTCGATGCCGAACTTGTGTCCGGGCGCAATCTCGTAGTCGAGTTCGGAGATATCGATGTCTTCGGCGTTGGGAACGTAGCCGATTGCCGTCTCTTTTGCGCCAACGGAATCTTCGCAGCGCTTCAAAATCCATTCGAGCACGCGCATGTTGTCGCCGAAGCCCGGCCAGATGAAGTTGCCGTCTTTATCCTGGCGGAACCAGTTTACGTTGAAAATCTTGGGCGGGTTCTTAACAATCTTGCCCATGTCGACCCAGTGCTGCCAGTAGTCGCCCATGTGGTAGCCTGCAAAGGGCTTCATGGCCATGGGGTCGTGCCTTAAAACGCCCGTCGCGCCCGTTGCGGCAGCCGTCGTCTCGGACGACATGGCGGAGCCTACAAACACGCCGTGGTTCCAGTCTCTCGACTGATATACGAGGGGAGTGGTGGTCGCCCTTCTGCCGCCGAAGATTATCGCGGAGAGGGGCACGCCCTTCGCGCTCTCGAATTCGGGCGAAATGCAGGGGCAGTTCTTTGCGGGCGCGGTGAATCTGCTGTTGGGGTGCGCCGCGCAGGTAGATTTATTCTTCTTGTCGTATTTTGCAGGGTCCCAGGGTTTGCCCGTCCAGTCAATCACGTGCTCGGGCAACTCCTTGGTAAGTCCCTCCCACCAAACGGTCATGTCGTCGGTGTTGAGCGAAACGTTGGTGAAGATGGTGCCGCGCTTCGTCGTGGCGAGTGCGTTGGGGTTGGAGTGGTCGTTGGTGCCGGGAGCCACGCCGAAGAAGCCGTTTTCGGGGTTAACCGCCCACAGCCTTCCGTCTTCGCCAACGCGTATCCACGCGATATCGTCGCCCACGCACTCAACTTTATAGCCTTTGTCGAGGTAGTGTTTGGGCGGAATGAGCATTGCAAGGTTGGTTTTGCCGCATGCCGAGGGGAATGCCGCCGCAACGTATTTCTTTTCGCCGTCGGGGTAGGTTACGCCCAGGATAAGCATGTGCTCTGCCATCCAGCCCTCGTTTTTGCCGAGGTAGGAGGCAATGCGCAGAGCGAAGCACTTCTTGCCGAGAAGAACGTTGCCGCCGTACGCCGAGTTTACCGAGATTATCGAATTTTCCTCGGGGAAGTGGAGAATGTATCTGTTCTCCGCCTCAACGTTGCACTTTGCGTGGAAACCTTTGATAAAGTCGCCGCGGGGGCCGATTGCGTCGAGCACCTTTTTGCCCACGCGGGTCATTATGCTCATGTTCAAAACTACGTATATGGAGTCGGTAACCTCTATGCCGTAGCGGGCGAAGGGGGAGCCGACAACGCCCATGGAATAGGGTATAACGTACATCGTCCTGCCGCGCATGGAGCCGCGCGCGATTTCGTTGGCAAGTTCGTGCGCCTGCCTGGGGTCCATCCAGTAGTTGTTGGGGCCCGCGTCGTCGCGGTTGGTAGTGCAGATAAAGGTTCTGTCCTCAACGCGCGCAACGTCGTTCACCTTGGTGCGGTGAAGGTAGCAGTCGGGCAGAAGGCTGTCGTTGAGCTTGATGAGCTCGCCGGAATATACAGCCTCTCTTCTGAGTTCGTCAATCTGCTTCTGGCTTCCGTCGACCCAGACGATGTAGTCGGGCTGCGCAAGGTCTGCGCTCTCTTCGACGAAAGAGAGAATCTTCTTATTTTTCGTAAGTGCCATATTTAAAACTCCTTATAAAGTTCAAATTTGCAAATTATCGGGCTGCCGCAAAAAATTGCGGCGGCAATATTTTCGCACGCGGCAAAATGCGGCGCGGACGAAATTTTTGTTCACTCTAATTATACCCGAAAAATTCTTTCAATGCAATTATTTTGCGTATAAAAAATCTGATTAAGCCGCCATATTTGCATAAATTAAATAAAAAAACCTCGTTTGTTGCGGCATATGTACGCGCCAAATTGCGGCAAAATATAATAAAAAATTACAAAATAAACACTATGTGTACACTGTATATTATATTATGTACAGATAAAAAAATATGCAGATTAAGCGCGTTGGAGGAATTATGGCGGGGTATACAAAAAATATAGCCGTAATTAAGGGAATAAAAAGCGGATTTTCGTCCGACGGCGGTGCGCTTTCGGGACTTATAAAAGTCGAAAAATACGGCTCATTTTTCCGCGCGGAAGCGTCGCTCATAAATTTCGCGCCGCTTGTATCGGGCAGGTACGTCGTCGCCGTGAGCGACGGCGCCCACACCGTTTCGTTCGATGGAGAGAGCTTCGAGTGCGAGAGCGAAATAGAAACGGCGTACGGTTTTGCCGCGCTCGTGTGCTACGTCGGCGCGGAGGTGAGCCCGATTGCCATGGCGGTATGCGGCGATTACGGCTGGGCTACCGCAGTGTGCGCGCGCTACATAGAGGACGGCGAAAAAATAAAAAATATGCCCGAGGCGGGCGCCGCCTACGAGGACGAGGCGATAGCGGAGGATAACTATTTTGAATACGGCTCCGATAATGAGGGGGAAGGCGCTGTACGCGCGGGTGAAGAACAAAAAGACGGGCGCGGCGGGCGCAAAGATGAAGATGCTCGCGGCGCTTGCAAAGAGCGTGAGGGAGCAGAAAAACAGGGTGAAGGGGAGTTGAATTTCTCTCCTGCACAACAAAACGCCGCGGAATATGCTAAAACCAACGGCAATAGCCGTTCCGATAAATGTAAAGAAGGCGGCGGTGAAAGTGCAGGAGGAAACGGCGGCAACGGCGGAAATGACGGCAACGGCGGCGGAAACAGAGGCGGTGACGGGGCGGAGCCCATACCGCTTGCTACCGACCTTAAATTTTACGAGCGCGTGCGCGGCGAGGTCGAAAAACTTCTTTCGGGTCACAAGAGCGAAGAGGCGCTCGAAAGGGCGGTCGAAAATTCGCGCTGGGTAAAAATTTCGTACGGCGGCAAGCGGTTTTACGTGTTCGGCGTGATATACGAAAATTCTTCGCCCGCATATATCTGCTACGGAGTGCCCGCAATGGGTTCGGCGTGCCCTTCCAGTCTTTCGGGCATGGCGGGCTTTATTCCCGTTGCCGAGGCGGGCAACGACGGGTATTGGGTTATGTATCAGGATGCGCGCACGGGAGCGTCGATAAAACTTAACTCCGTATAAATGCCGCTTTCCCTTGTATATGCGTCGCATTACATTGTCGCTGTTGCGGGTGTGCTCAGTCATTTACGCTTCAGTAAACTCCTTCGCACCTTCCGCCAGTTCCGCATACTGCTCGCATCTCCAAGGGTTATCTGAGCGGAGCAAGGTTTACTGCTCGCTTCTATAAAGTTATTAATTGCGTTTTACGATTATAACATTGTGTGGAGTAACAAATATACGCCCTCTCGTCCCCCTTTGTGTAAAGGGGAGAACCTCATGCCGTGCCCCCCTTGTGTAAAGGGAGCCATTTACCTCACGCCGCGCCCCCCTTGTGTAAAGGGGGGATTGCAGGCGGCGGTGCCGCCATAGTAATACAATCCCTCAGTCATACTCTCGCTTGAGCTTTCGTATGCCAGCTCCCTTTACACAAGGGAGCCTAAAAAGCTAAATCAAGTCCCTTGCGCAAAGGGGCTTGTGTTAAACAAGTAAAAATTAAAAAAATGCGCATATTGTGTGTATGAGATTTTCAGCCACAATCTGCCTTTTAAACCTCGTTATTTTGGGCATATGCGGGGGTGTTTATGCCTTTACGGGCTTCAACCTGCTGTATTTTTTATGCTTTAGCAATATAACGGCAATGCGCGCCGTGCTCGGACTGTGCTTTGTTTCGGCGCTGTTCTCCTTTTACGCCCTGCTCGCGTTCAAGCCTTTCAGGGGGCTTAAATAGGGGCACGGTTAAATAGTTAATAAGCGGAATAAAGTCGCCTGCTGTCTGCCACTTTGCGGCAAGATTCTTCTGCCGAGGGGCTCCCGTTTGCGGGAAACAACAGATGGGAGGTGGCACGCGAAGCGTGACGGAAGGGTAGAAAAAGGTTGTATGAGCAATCAGCGGACAAGCCCCCTTTGTGTAAAGGGGGGAAGTAAAGGGGGGATTGCAAGAGTTAGGGAGTTGTGGTGCGTTCATGATTATAGGCTGTCTTTGGCAACGACGAACAATCCCTCAGTCTGCTACGCAGCCATGTCTCGCCGCCATTAAGGAAAACATGGCGGCTCGGTCACCGCTCGGGCAGGGGATATGCCCTCGCTCATCTCACATTGCCCAAACAGCGGGTGTCCGCTGTTTGAAGAATTGCAATGTTCGACCCTTTACACAAGGGAGCCTGCAATGCTGATACCGTAATTTAAAATAATCAGTTTACCGTGAAACATCCAAAATCCGGCAAAATTGCGCGGCATATATGCCCGGTTCAACGCAATTCGGCACGGGGCGCATAAATTTATATTGCCTGCCGCTGTAACGCCCGTTTAAGATTTCTCCGCGCGGGCATATGCCCTCGGTCGAAATGACAAAAATGGCGTGCATGTTTAAAACAAAATAGCAGCAAGGTTTTTAAACGATATAAACGCGGCGCGGGCAAAATTGCCCGCGCCGCGGCTTTTTACCGATTATAAATATCGTCCGTTTACCTTTTATCTTAAAATATTTTCCAAAACGAGCTTGTCGAACTTTACAGGTTCGGCGAAGTCGCGGGGGATAAACGTCACGCGGTTGAACTTCGCGTAGTTGAAGATATGCGTTTTTAAGAGTATGGGCGTTGCGACGTCCAGCTCCTCGCAGATATCCGCGAGGTATTTAAAAAAGTCGCTCCACTCAAATTTTGCCTCGCTCTCGTACGTCACCTGCCGCACTATCTTGTGCTCTTTTTCTATCCTGCCCCAGATTCTGAACATTTTTATCTCCGTAAATTTGGTGAAAAAATTATACAATAAAAAACAGCGTTTGTAAACGGTATTGCCGCCCGAAAAATTATTTTATAATATGTCGGTTAACCAACTGCGGCGGGATTTTTCCGCTGCGGTCAGAATGACGGCGGCGGGCAGTACAAAGCGGCGGACTGATTGCCCGCCGCTTTGCGCTTTATACATTTTAATTTAAAGGATATAGTCGGTAATGCAGTCGTACCAATGCACATAGGTTTTGCCGTTTACCGTTATACGTTCGTTTTCGGGCAGGCGTTCGCTCCATAGTTTGTCTCCTCCGCCGAACACGCCGCCCTTTCTGTCAAAGCCCCAGTCGTCGCGGTTGAACCTGCGCCAAAGTATTGTTTTGCCGTTCTTGTCGAGGTATTGCTCGCTCACAACGCCGTTGTTATAGGTTGAAACGTCCATTACGCACACCGTGTCGCAACTCTTCCCGCCGATGGTCACGCGGTATGTGCCCACTATGTCCAGAAGGAAGTTTTTTTCTTTGCAGGTGACGGCCGTTCCGTTGCGCACGATATCGCCTTTGTGCTTCGGATAAATGTAATTTCCGCAGTTGTCTTCGCCGAAGCCCCAGTTGTTCAAAAACTCGTCGCCGTCCAAAAATGTGTAAATTTTACGCACGCCGTTCTGCATAAACGAAGTGGCGAGATAGCGGCTGTGCTCTCCGGTAAGCTGTGCAACGAATGTGCGCTCTTCCGTCGTGCCCCCGTCTTCGATACAGGTCTGGCGCGCTTCAATCTCCACGCCGTCTATGCCGTGAACGCTGGCCCTGCCCGTCACTTTCATTTCGCATATGTCCGTGAGTTTGCGGGAGGGGAAGTCGTACATTCCCCACGCAATACTTTCGCCTTCGCGGGGGACGATGAACCAGCCCATAAGTTCTTCCCATTTCACGGCAAAGGGCGGCTTGTCGGTTTTTTCAATTTTATAGTCTGGTAAAATATCGGGTAACTTTTTCATTTTGTTTTCTCCTTTTTGCCGGTATTCGATGCTGAAATCGCGCTTGGCCGCATGCAGCCTGCTCTTTACGGTACCGAGCGGCACGCCGAGCGCCTTTGAAATTTCCGATTGCGGCATGTCCTGCCAGAAATACATGTGCAGAATGTTGCGCTCGTTTTCGGCGAGAGAGTTTACCGTTTCCCTCACGAAAAAGGCTTCGGTAATTCCAAAGCGGCTGTCGGCAAGTTCGGCCTCGTTGCACGGTTCCCATTTCTGTTTTCCGCGGCGGAAACGGCTGCGGCATATATTGCGTGCAATTGCAATTATCCAGGGCTTGAAGCTTTGGGTATTTTTAAGACTTTTAAAGTTTTTAAAGGCCGAAAAATACACGTCCTGCAAAATATCGTCTGATTCGTCCGGCGGCACTCTGAATTTTATAAACCGCTCCACGGCAGCGCGATGTTTGCGCAAAAGCTCTTCAAAACTTTCTGCCATTTTTACCTCCGCAAAATTTTTGAACGCGTTCTGAATTAAAAGACGCGTTAAAATTCAAAAAGGTTCAAAAAAATTATAACATTTTTGGCGCCGCCGCGCAATTCGTGCCGGCCGTAAGCCGATTTTGAGTAAATTAAATAATTGACAAAACATTTCCAAAGTTTTAATATATTACTAATATATTAATGCGCGCACGCGTGCGCGCCCTGCCGCGCTATGCCGTTTTATCGCGCTGCCGCGCGGCGCAAGGAGCAATGATATGGAAAAGATTAAAAAGGACATAATCTCTCTGCTTTCGGAAGATTCGCGTCTCTCGCCCGCAAGCCTCGCCGCCATGCTCGGCATCTCCGAGGCGGAGGCTAAAAAAGCCGTCTCCGAACTCGAAGCGGACGGCGTGATAGTAAAATATACCGCAATCGTCAACGAGGACTTGGCCGAGGACGAAAAGGTGGAGGCGCTCATCGAAGTAAAGGTAACGCCCCAGCGCGGTCACGGCTTCGACTCTATCGCCGCCGAGATTGCCGCGCACCCCGAGGTTAAAAACCTGTACCTCATGAGCGGCGCCTACGACCTTGCGGTGATTGTGGAGAGCAGTTCCTTAAAGAGCGTTTCGCGCTTCGTATCCGAGTGCATTTCCACGTACGACAGCGTAATTTCCACCGCCACCCATTTCATACTCAAAAAATACAAGGTAGAGGGCGCGCTCATGGAAGACGAGGAGGGCGGCAGGCTGAGCGTCCAGCCGTAAAGCGCTGATATGAGAGATTTTGTAAACAGGCGCGCCGCCGAGCTGAAGCCGAGCGGCATACGCAAATTTTTCGACATAGTGTCGGAGATGAAGGGCGCCATTTCCCTCGGCGTGGGCGAGCCCGACTTCATCACGCCGTGGAACATACGCGACGCCGCCGTGCGCTCGATAAAGCGCGGCCTCACTCAATACACGGGCAACCGCGGACTTCCCGAACTGCGCGAAAATATATGCAGGTACTTAAAGGAGCGGTTCGGCGTAACCTATTCTCCCGAACACACCATAGTCACCGTCGGCGCGAGCGAGGCGATTGACCTCGTTCTCCGCGCCGTGTGCGACCCGGGCGACGAGATTCTCGTGCCCTCGCCCTGCTACGTATCGTATGCGCCCCTCGTGTTTATGGCGGGCGGCGTTCCCGTGCCTTTGAACTGCGTGGCGGACAACGAGTTTATTGTCACGCCAGAGCTCATTGCGGGCGCATGCACGCCGAAAACAAAGGCGATAATTCTGGCCTACCCCAACAACCCCACGGGCGCCATTATGACAAAGGAGCAGCTCGAGGCAATCGTGCCCGAGATTGTAAAGCGCGACCTTCTGGTCATATCCGACGAAATCTACGCCGAGCTCACCTACACGGGCAGGCACTGCTCGATAGCTTCGCTCGGGGATATGGCGGGGCGAACGGTGCTTATAAACGGATTTTCGAAGGCGTTTGCGATGACGGGCTGGCGCATAGGCTTCGTGTGCTCCCCCGCGGCGATTGACGACGCGATATTCAAAATTCACCAATACACGATAATGTGCGCTCCCCGCATGAGCCAGCACGCCGCAAACGCGGCGCTTGCCGAGGGCTTTTCCGACGGCTTTGCCACGGTCGAGGAGATGCGCGAGGAGTATAAAAAGCGCGGCGGGTTTATGGTAAACGCCTTCAACTCGCTGGGCCTCAGGTGTTTCCCGCCAAAGGGTGCGTTCTACGTGTTCCCCTCCGTCGCCTCAACGGGGCTGGACGGAGAGGCGTTCGCAAACAGGTTGCTTGCCGAAAAGAAGGTTGCCGTAGTCCCCGGCGACGCCTTCGGCGAGGCGGGTAAGATGCACGTGCGCTGTTCGTACGCGACCTCCATGGCGCAGCTTGCCGAGGCGATAGAGCGCATATCCGACTTTATAAAAACGCTTTAAAATAAATTTTATAAAAAGTTGAGCTGTTAATCAAGCGGTTAAGCGCCGCCGCGCGGCACAGGAGTGCCGCGCGGCGGCTTATATGCGTATAAATCCGGGAGCAAAACGGGCAAACCTTAAAAGATTTTTCGTTTATCAGTTTTATTTGACAAATTCAAAGCTAAACTATATAATATAGTAGTGTTAAACGTGATTCCCGTAATTTCAGCGCGGAATCACTTTTGTATTATATGCCGCAACTCACGCAACGCGCGGGCGTTGCGGACAATAAATATTAAAAAATAAATTAATGTCGCAAGCAAGGTTCCCTTGCGCAGCTCGTCGGAACGCGTATGCCCTTGCGTGCAGGCAAACATAGTTTGCTGCCACGCTGTTGGCTACAGTTCCTCCTCTTCGCCGAAAAGCTTTCTTTTCGGCGAGAAATTATGAGTGTAATCATATATTATTTTTAAAATAAATAATGACGAAACGCGGTAGCACGAATTTAGTTCGGGCGACGAGGCTTGAATTTCTCCAAACAGTGAAAACTCACTGTTTGGCAAGCCGAGATGAGTGAGCGCAAAAATTAAGGCGCGAACGGTGACCGAAAACGGTGTTATACATTGCACCGTTTGAGAAAGCCGCGTTACGACAATATAAATTCACGGCAAAGATTTTTGCGAAGCAAATTTTTAAAAATAAATTAATGTCGCAAGGCGGATTTTCCGCCGCAGCAGGACTCAATTTGCGCATACTTGCGCCTTAGCGGTGTGAATTGCCGCGATTATATAATTGAGGGCGCTGTAAATCGCGGCAAGAGCGGCAGAGCCGCTAAATTCACGAAAATTTTACTGTGCGCAAGCGGTAAAATTTTGTGAGGGAGGTATTTTTTTATGGCAGACCAGTATTTTGAAATGACTCAAAAGAACTACGAGGATTTAAAAAAGGAACTCGACTACCTCGTAAAGGAAAAACGCCCCGAGATTATCGAGCGCATTGCCGAGGCGAGGAGCCACGGCGACCTTTCGGAGAACGCCGAATACGACGCGGCGAGGGAGGAGCAGCGCTCCAACGAGGGCAAGATTGCCGAACTCGAGTATCAGATTAAAAATGCGGTTATTATCGCAGAGGTTACCGATAATACCTACGTCCATCTCGACAGCAAAGTCACCGTCGAGGACGAGGAATTCGGCGACAAGGAAACTTACACGATAACCAGCGTCACCGACGTAGACGTAATGGAAAACCGCATTTCGAGCGAGTCGCCCGTAGGCGCCGCGCTCATGCGTCACAAGGCGGGCGACGTCGTTACGGTAAGCTGCCCCGACGGGTCGTCGTATAAGTTAAAAATCATCGCCATTGCGTAAGGCGAAGTTGTTTGGATAACAGTCCTTCAGCCGACATCGTCGCCGGTTCCCTTTGCACGGGTAAGCTGTAAAAACGCGGTCAAGCCATATTGTGTAAATGGGGACATCAGTCCCACTAAGCCCCCCTTGTGTAAAGGGGGACATCAGTCCCGCTAAGCCCCCCTTGTGTAAAGGGGGGAAGTAAAGGGGGGATTGTATTTCTCGGCAGTATGCAAACAATGGATAGAATTCACAATAAATCACTTGTAAAATATGCCTCGGCTTTGCGTAGAGAGATGACTAAGGAAGAGAGGCATTTATGGTACGATTTTTTGCGTAATTATCCCCAAAAATTTATTCGCCAAAAAATAATCGGAAAATATATCGTTGATTTTTATTGCGCACGGGCTAAATTAGTAATAGAACCGGACGGTTCGCAACATTATTCAGAGAACAATATGATAATGAGCGCACGGAATATCTGAACGGTTATGGCATAAAAGTTGTGCGGATATCCAATTTGGAAATAAATGCTAATTTCCGTGGCGTTTGCGAGTATATTGATAATTTGGTCGAGAAGTTGTTGGGATAACAATCCCTCAGCCGACTTCGTCGCCAGCTCCCTTTACACAAGGGAGCCTTGAGAACGCGGAGAAGTCCGCCCGCAACCCGTCACTTTCATACGGTTCAAATGAGAACAGATTGAGGATATTAATGGAAGAAAATAACATTCAGCTCACAGAACAAGAGGAAGAAGAACGCCTCGCCGAACAGGCGAAAATAAGAAGGGAAAAGCTCGCAAAGCTCGTTTCCGAAGGCAAAAACCCCTACGAAAAGGTAAAATACGACTGCACAGCAAACTCCTCGTCGATAAAGGAGAACTTCGACTCCCTCGAGGGCAAGGAGGTTTCAATCGCGGGCAGACTTATGAGCCGCCGCATTATGGGCAAGGCTTCCTTTTCGCATATCTCCGACCGCGACGGGCTCATCCAGATTTACGTAAAGCGCGACGACGTCGGCGAAGAGGACTATATGTCCTATAAAAAGGACTACGATATCGGCGATATAGTCGGCATAAAGGGTTTCGTGTTCAAAACGCAGACGGGCGAGATATCCGTGCACTGCACGCATATAGAGATGCTCTCCAAGTCTCTCCGTCCCCTGCCCGAAAAGCAGCACGGTCTTACCAACGTCGACCTCAAATACCGCCAGCGCGACCTCGATTTGATTGTAAATCCCGAAGTGCGCTCAACCTTTATAAAGCGTTCGCAGATTATCCGCGAGATAAGAAGCTACCTCGATAATCTCGGCTATCTCGAAGTGGACACGCCCATACTCACCACGCTGGAAATCGGCGCGGCGGCGCGCCCCTTCAGAACGCACCATAACGCCCTCGATATCGACATGTACCTCAGAATAGAGACCGAACTCTATTTGAAGAGGCTGATTGTCGGCGGGCTCGAGCGCGTGTACGAGGTCGGCCGTATCTTCCGCAACGAGGGCATGGACGCATTCCACAACCCCGAGTTCACTACTGTGGAAATGTATCAGGCCTACACCGACTACAAGGGCATGATGGACCTGATTGAGGATATGTACCGCACCATAACCCAAAACGTGTGCGGCACGGCCAAAATAACCTATCAGGGCACCGAGATAGATATGGGCGCACCCTGGGCGCGCCATACCATGAAGGAGGCGGTGAAGAAATACTGCGGAGCCGACTACGACGAATGGGCGGACGATGCCGCCGCGCGCGAAGTCGCAAAGAAGCTCGGCGTGGAGGTTGAAGAGGGCGACGGCGCCACGAAGGGGCAAGTTCTGATTGCGCTCTTCGAGGCGTTCGTGGAGGACAAGCTCGTTCAGCCCACGATAATCTACGACTATCCCGTCGAAAATTCGCCGCTTGCAAAGCGCAAGCCGTCCGACCCTGCCTTTACCGAGAGGTTTGAATACTTCATATGCGGGCACGAATTCGGCAACGCTTTCTCCGAGCTCAACGACCCGATAGACCAGAAGGAGAGGTTCGTAAAGCAGGTAAAGGAGAAGAGGGCGCAGGAGCCCGATTGCCGTGCGCAGGTCGACGAGGACTTCATCACCGCGCTCGAATACGGACTTCCCCCCACGGGCGGCCTCGGCATGGGCGTCGACAGGCTCGTAATGCTCTTAACCGACAGCGCGACGATTAGGGATGTTATACTGTTCCCTACCATGAAACCGAAAAAGTAACAATATTCTGATTTAACCGCTTGCCTGCATATATACTTCGCGATACGGTGTCGCGCTTACGGTTCTGTTCGGTCATTTACGTCTATGTAAACTCCCTCACAGCTTCCGCACGCTCCTTGTCTCCCTCGTATCTATGCAGTCATTATGGAGAGGTGGGATTTTGTTTCTCCAAGGGTTATCTGTGCGTGTGTGTTTGCGCTCCGCATGAGCGCGACTCAGCCAATAATATAGGCGCCGCAAGCTGAATATGAATTTTACGGGCGGGCGGCAATGTCCGTCCGTTTTTTTATAAAATATATCGGCGGCATAGCCGCAAAAAACAATCGGGCGGCACATATGCCGCAACTAACGGCGGAACTTTAAAATTCCGCGAGGAAATTCTATGAGCGAATACCGCATTTACGACAGTATTAAAAAAGGCAAAAAACACGTAAGTTTTCACACGCCCGGGCATAAGGGCGGCGGCGCGCTGGCCGCGTTTTGCCCCGCCTGCCGGGGCGACGTGACCGAGCTTTCGTTCACCGACGATTTGGGCAGCCCTTCCGGCGCGATTGCCGCGGCGCAGTCCGACGTGGCCATGATTGCGGGCGCAAAGCGCGCGTACTTCACCACCGACGGTTCCACGAGCGGCGTTTTTGCCATGCTCTGGGCGCTTAAAGGCAGGGGCGGCAAAATAATCGTGCCGCGCAACAGCCACAAGAGCGTGTGGAACGCGTGCAGGCTGCTCGGGTTCGAGCCCGTGATTGTGCAGGGTGAGGAGAACGAGGGCGTTTTAACCCCGCCCGATCCCGCGCAGATTGTATCTCTCCTTGCCGCCGACGAGGACATATGCGGCATGATAGCCGTATCGCCCGACTACTACGGCAATATCGCCCCGCTCGAAAAGTATGCCGAAATTCTGCACGCCTACCGCAGGGTTCTGGCGGTAGACGGCGCTCACGGCGCGCACCTTGCCTTCGGCGAGGACAAAAAACTGTACGCGGGCGCGCACGCCGATATGTGGGTGGACGGGGCGCACAAGTCGCTCCCCACGCTCACGCAGGGCGCGGCGGTATTTTTAAACGACCTCTCGCTCGAAGAGGGGCTTATAGAGGGGCTTTCGGTGTTCCGCACCACGTCGCCCTCCTTCCCCGTGATGGCTTCAGTGGAGTTCGGCTACAAATACACCGCGGCGCATATCGCGCAGATTGCGCGCGTAAAGGGGCTTGCGCTCTCGTTCAAGGCAAAGTTTCCCGACCTCACGTTTTACCCCTCCGGCGACTGGAGCAAGCTCTGTCTCGACTGCGCTCCGCTCACGATAGATTCGCGCAAACTCGGCGAGAGGCTGGAAAAGAGCGGCATATATGCCGAATTTGCCGACGGCAGATACCTCGTGTTCTATCTCTCGCCCTCAACTGCGGCCGCACATTTCAAAAAACTTGCGTCGGCGCTCGTGCGCGCGCTCAAAGTAAAAAAACTGCGCGGAACGTATGTTGCCCGCAAAAAAATGCCCGTGCCCGCGCGCACGTACAGCTTTTTATATGCGCTCGGCCAGCCTTCGGAATACGTTCCCGTCGGCGAGAGCGCGGGCAGAATGAGCGCCTGCAACGCGGGACTCATGCCGCCCTGCGTGCCCCTCGTCGCCGCGGGCGAGATGATAAGCGAGGCAGAGGCAAGGGCGCTCAAAAACGCCGCGCACACGTTCGGGCTGAGCGACGGCAGGATAAAAGTGGTGAAAAAGGGATGAAAGGCTCGTTTATAACTTTCGAAGGTTGCGAGGGCTCCGGCAAGTCCACGCAGATGAGGCTGCTCTCCGAGCGGCTCAAAAAAGAGGGTATTTCCCACATAGTCACGCGCGAGCCGGGCGGCAGCGACATCGCCGAACAGATACGCGCGATAATTTTGAACGGAAAAAACACGGCGATGTGCGACGAGTGCGAGGCCCTGCTGTACGCCGCCGCGCGCGCGCAGCATTTGAACGAAAAGGTGCGCCCCGCGCTCGATGAGGGGCTTTTGGTGCTCTGCGACAGGTTTGTCGATTCCTCGCTCGCCTACCAGGGCTACGCGAGGGGGCTCGGAATGGACTTCGTAAGTTCGATAAACTCCTTCGCGCTCGAAAATTACATGCCCGATTTAACGCTCTTTTTAAACATTTCGCCGAAGGCCGCGTTCGAGCGCAAGCACGGCGCCGACGAGGGCGACAGAATGGAGCAGCTCGGCCTCGGCTTTCACGAAAAGGTGTACGAAGGCTATTTAAAACTCGCCGACATGTATCCCGGAAGGATAGTAAAGGTGGAGTGCGGCGGCAGCAAATACGACACCGCCGACAGAATTTATTCGGTATTAAAATCGCACAAAATTATCTGATTGCCCCCGTAATATGGCGCAATCAACGCATATAAACGCCGCTTTGCGGCGAATATTGAAAAAATGGAGGAGGGCTTATGCGCCAGCTTTTGCAGGAAAGTCAGGCATACAAAATCTTCTGCCGCGAGGCAGAGGCGGGCAGGCTTGCGCACGCCTACATGCTCTCCTTCGAAGATACGGCGTACCTGCGCGACGCGCTCAAAATTTTCGCCCTGCGCTTTTTCGGCGTGACGGAAAACGATGCGCTCGGCGGGCGAATCATGCGCGAGAGCTTCCCCGACTGCAGAATTTTTCCCGAACAGGGCAAAAAATTTAACGTGGAGGCGGCGGCCGCGCTCATCGAGGACAGCGCGATGAAGCCCTCGGAGGGCGAAAAAAAGCTCTATCTTATCAGCTCGTTCGAGGAGTGTTCGGCGGTGGTGCAGAACAAACTTTTAAAGGTGATAGAAGAGCCGCCCGCGGGCGTTTCGTTCATCCTCGGCGCGGCAAGCCTTTCGCCCGTGCTCTCAACCATACTTTCGCGCGTGCGCCTTCTGGAGATTCCGCCATTCACCTCGGACGGCATATACGCCGCGCTGGAGCGCAAAAATCCCGGCGGCGCGCTCAACAGGCAGGCGGCGGAGAGCTGCGGCGGCGTTTTAAGCGCTGCCGAGGCGCTTGCGGGCGGACAGTTTTCGGAGATTCATTCCGCCGCGCTCGACATTCTCTCCTCAAGGGGCGAGGGCGACGCGGGCATAATCTCGCTTAAGTACGGCGATATGAAATATAAGAGGGAAATTCTCTCCGAGGTGCAGCGGCTCTGCCTTGCGGCTGTGCGCGCGCCGTCGGGGAACGCGGACGGGGAAAGCCGCGCCCTCCTCTCGCGCTGGAGCGTGCCCGCCCTGCTTGCGGGCGCCGAAATTTTCGGCGGGGCCGTGCGCGATTTAAAATTCAACGCATACTTTCCGGCGCTTTTATACAGCGCCATGCTTTCGATGACGGAGGAAGACAATAAATGGCAAAAATTATCGGAGTAAAATTCAAGGACTGCGGCAAACTCTATTACTTTGACCCGGGCGACAAGCTCTTTGAAAAGGATACGGGGGTAATAGTCGAAACGGCGCGCGGCGTCGAATACGCCACCGTGTGCGTGCCCGTGCGCGAAGTGCCCGAAGAGGAGCTGGTGGCGCCCTTAAAGCCCGTGCTCCGCGCCGCAACCGAAAAGGATGCGGAGACCATAAAGCGCAACGAAGAGAGGCGCGCGCCCGCAATGAAGACGGCGGCGGAAAAGATTGCCGCCCGCGGGCTGGATATGAAGCTCGTCGACTGCGAATTCACGTTCGACGGCAGCAAGGTGATTTTCTACTTCACCGCCGACGGCAGGGTGGACTTTCGCGAGCTGGTAAAAGACCTCTCGTCGGTGTTCAGAATAAGGATAGAATTGCGCCAGATAGGCGTGCGCGACGAAACGAAGATGCTCGGCGGGCTCGGCCCGTGCGGCAGGGAATGCTGCTGTTCGAGCTGCATGCCCGACTTTAAAAAGGTTTCCATAAAGATGGCGAAAAACCAGGGGCTGTCGCTCAACCCGAGCAAAATTTCGGGGCTGTGCGGAAGGCTTATGTGTTGCCTTGCTTACGAAAACGACTACTACGCCGAGGCGTATAAAAAGATGCCCAAAGTCGGCAGCGAGGTGGGTACGCCCGACGGAGAGGGCAACGTCGTAAACGTGAACATGCTCAAAATGGAAGTAAAGGTGCGCATAGAAAAGGGCGACGGCGCGGCGTATAAAGATTTTAAGCTCGACGAGCTCAAGTTCAAACGCCGCGGGCAGGACAAGGGCAGGGAGCCCGACGAACCAATCGACGAAGAGATTAAAAAGCTTTTGGACTGAGCGCCGCCATTATCGGATAAATATTTTATATTGAGTTAAAGTCGGGCGCCCGCGCAAAAATTTTTGCGCGGGCGCCCTTATATTTTAAACGGAAAAACCTTTTGCGCGGCGGGGCAATATGCGGCGGGAGGTAAATGGCCGCACCGGCGGCGGGCGCGGCAGACAGTCGAGGGCGGGCTGAAAATTAACCTTGATTTATTTTTGTACAAAAATAAGAAATCCCCTGTTTTTTATAGGAATTTTAAAGCCTCATTTTTTACCGTTTAACCAAAATTTTACATAAAAATTACGCCGTTTCGGGCAAAAATTTCGCGCTTTCCCCTTTACTTTACAATAATCGTGTGTTATAATACATTTACTGAAAGCGTATTATTTAACATGGAGGTACGATACATGGCACACGTTATTTCTGACGAATGCGTAATGTGCGGTGCTTGCGCGGCTGTTTGCCCCGTTACCGCAATTTCCGAGGGCGATTCCAAATACGTCGTTGACCCCGACGTTTGCATCGACTGCGGCGCTTGCGAAGACGGCTGCCCTACCGGCGCTATCACTCCCGCAGAATAATCTTTAAAAGAGCTGAAAGGGGAAGGCGGTTTTTCCGTCTTCCCCTTTTTCCTTGCACGGATATTCTCAGGGCGGCGTTTTATTAAACGCGGCGTGCCGCCTTAAATTAAATGTTATTTTTTCACGCCGCGCGTCGGAATAAACTGTAAGCTCTTTTGCGTTGCCAAAAGGCGGCGTTTAATGTATAATGTAGCCATGGAAATTGCTCTCAAAGAGGGAGAGGTGCTCGAAGAGCTCTTCCAAGATAAAAAAATAATACAAAACGTAAACCTCTATCGTTTCACGTCCGACAGCGTTCTTCTGTCGAAGTTCGTAAAGGGCAAAAAGGGGGACGTCGTCGCTGATTTCTGCGCGGGCAGCGGAATAGTAGGGCTGCACTTTTTGTGCCTTAATCCGCACATATCATCCGTCGTTTTATACGAAATGCAGCCTGCTCTCTCCGACATGAGCGCCCGCACGATAGCCTTCGACGGGTTTGAAAAGGCGCGCGCCGTCTGCGCGCGCGTTCAGGATATAGGCAGGGAGTGCGACGGAAAATTCTCGCTGATACTCTGCAATCCGCCCTACGAGCGCGGCGGGTTCGAAAATATTTCTTACGAAAAGGCAATCTGCCGCAAGGAGATAACGATAACCTTGTCCGAGATTTTGTCGGTCGCCGCGCGCACGCTCAAATTCGGCGGGCGCATTGCCATAATCAACCGTGCCGACAGGGTTGCCGAGCTGATATACGGGCTCAAATCGCGCAATCTCGAACCGAAGCGCATACAGTTCGTCTGCGGCGCGGGCGCCGCGCGACCCTACCTTGTGATGGTTGAGGCGTGCAAGGGCGGCAAAGAGGGCGTGGAAGTTTTGCCCGTATGTGAGAATTAAAATACGATTTCAACCCGAATTACCCCCGTACTATGCCGCAAATACTGCGTATTTGCGGCAAGTGATAAGTGATAATTGTGCCTTGCGGCACAAGTTATGATTTGTGCTGCCGCACAAAGTTATGGTTTATATCGTTGCCATTCCGTGCGAAAAATTCGTGAAGGAGGTGTCTGTGGTTTATTTTGTGGCAACCCCAATCGGGAATCTGAAAGATATATCTCTGCGCGCGCTCGAGGTTCTGCGCTCCGCCGACGTGATATTCTGCGAGGATACGCGCCATTCGCTTAGACTTTTGAACGCGTACGAGATAAAAAAACCGCTTGTCGCGTGCCATAAATTCAACGAGCGCGCCGCCGCGGAAAAAATAATTTCCGCCGCAGGAGAGAATAAAGAGGTCGCCATAATCTCCGACGCGGGCATGCCCGTCATCTCCGACCCCGGCGGGCAGGTGTGCGCGCAGCTCAAGGAGGCGGGCGTGCCGTATACCGTCGTCCCCGGCGCAAACGCGGCTCTTTCGGCGCTCGTTCTCTCGGCAATGCCATCCGAAAGGTTCGCCTTTCTGGGCTTTCTCCCCGATAAACAGGGCGAGCGCAGGCGCCTTCTGGAGAGTTATAAAGACCTCGGTTTAACGCTCATTTTCCACGCCGCGCCGCAGGACGTCGACAGGTATATAGCCGATATGCTTGCAGTTTTCGGCGACCGCCCCGCCTGCGCCGTGCGCGAGATAACAAAGCTCCACGAGGAGGCCGTGCATTTTAATTTAAAAGACGGGCTCGAAGGCGAAAAGAGGGGCGAGTATGTGCTGGTTATCGGCGGCGCGGAGGAGAAAGAAAACGCGCTCTGCGCGCTATCGGAAACCGAACACATAAAGTATTATCTCGAAAGAGGCCTGGATAAAAAAGAGGCGATAAAACGCGCCGCCAAAGACAGGGGCGTGACGAAGAGCGAGCTCTATAAATTCGGCCTCGAACTGTAAAAAATCAGATTAAAAATTTAATTTATTTTAATTTTAAATTAATAAAAAATTAATTTTTTTGCATTAAAAATTAATTGGTTGCGGCATATATCCGCGCCGGTTTAAATTAATTTAAGGTATACAATATGAAAAACAATAAAAACGACGAAAAGATGACGATATACGAGTATGAAGAGCGTTACGTAAAGCGCCGCAACGAACGCGGCGCGCGCGTTTTGATATGGGTTATAGCGGGCGTGATAGGCGTGTTCCTTGCCTGGTGCCTGCTTTCGATAACGCTGCAACTGTGGAACATAAACGTGTACGCGGGCTATGCCGCCGCGGCAGTTTCGGTAATTTTATACGTGCTTTTATTTATTGTCCCGCTCGTAAAAATTTTCAGGCTCAACTACTTCAAAACCAACGTAAACGCCGCGCACGCCGCGGCTGCAAAGCGGCACAACAGGCGCGTCCGCCGCGATATCGCCGCAAAGATGGTCGACTTCGGCACGAAGGTCGAGAGCGCGGGCTGGTACGACGACGCCGTTCTCGCCGAGCTCGCCGCAAACCTTGCGCAGAACGACGACGAGGGCATCAAGCGCTCGCTCACCGCGCTCTATTCGGGCAGGGTTAAAAAGACCGCGCGCGACTACATATTCCGCTACGCCTTAAAATCTGCCGCATATTCGGCAATTTCCCAGAGTTCGCGCACCGACGCGGCGCTCGTCGCCGTAGTCAATCTGCAACTTATCAAGGATATCGTCTTTTTATACGGCTTCCGCCCGTCCGATACTCAGCTTTTAAAAATTTTCGCCGCGGTAGTGCGCAACTCGCTCGTCTCATACGGACTTGGTTCTTTAAAGCTCGGCAACGGGATTGTAAAAACGATGGGCGACGCCGCCAAGGGCATACCCTTCCTCGGTTCGGCCATTTCCGCCCTTGTCGACAGTTCCGTCCAGGGCCTCACCAACGGCACGCTGACGGCGGTGATAGGTTTCCAGACCATAAGGTATCTGAACAAGGAATATAAGTTACAGAATATTTTGGACGGCGTTGAAGTTTCGGAGAGCGAAGAGGAGCTCAAAGAGACGTGCGAAGAGATTGAAACGGAGCTTAAAAAGCGTCCCCGCGCCCGTGCCGCAGGCTGAGCCGCAGCCCGAAAAAGGGGAGTAAATTTTACTGAAATTTTTTAATTGGATGGCATATATCATGGAAATAACGTACGGAGAGAGTAAAAATTACAATGGAGACGAGCTGAAGGAGCTGTTTTCGTCGGTGGGGTGGTCGTCGGCCGAATATCCCGAAGAGCTTGTGCGCGCAATGCGCGGGTACGACGCCGTGTTTTACGCGCGCGAGGGCGAAAAGCTCGTCGGGCTCGCCTGCGCGATGGACGACGGGGCGATGACGGCGTACGTACACTATCTGCTCGTATTGCCCTCATATCAGGGGCACGGCATAGGCCTGCGCCTTACGGAGATGCTCAAAGAGCGGTATAAAAACTTTTTAAAAATCGCGCTCATTGCCTCGGCGGGGAAGGAGGGCTTCTATTCGAAGTGCGGCTTTGCCGCGGCGGAGGGCACGCCCATGTATTTCACTGAAATGAAGGACTGAGCGGCGCATAAATCGTATCGGCCCATAAAATTGAAGGGGCTGTGCGCGGGAAAAATTCCCGCGCACAGCCCCTTTTTTAAAAAATTTTACAATTTAATTTTTGCTCCGCAAATTCAATAATTGTATTTTCTATTATACAAACCTTGGTTCTTCTGTTAGCGACGGCGACCGTGAGTTTAAAAATTGTAAATTTATAGGGACTGCTGCAAGCAATTTTGCTATCCAAGCGGCAAAAAATTTGACAGTCGAAAACTGTGAGTTTACAAACTGTGCCAGAGGAATTAACCTAATTAATACTGCCTGTGATGAACGACCTGCAGACAGAGTTATTGTAATTAAAAATAACGTTTTCAACGGTATCACAGATGAAAAAGCAATAATACAGATTGCATATGGAAAATGTAGTTCCAAACATAGCACTCATGCTAATCAAACTGAGGCTGAAAAAATTCAGAGTGAAACACAACTGACCATAGAGGGAAATACTTTTAACGGTCTTGGTGAAGGTTTGGGTATAGTCCGCGTACATGACAGTATTGGCACATTGCAGGAACTAACTCAAGAAGTTGTAACTGAATTTGTAAATAATGTAACCTTTAAAAACAACAAGGTCAACTCGTCTATATCGCGCAACCAATATGTGATTGATGACGACGGTAAATTTACTGAACAGGGCAAAAATCTTGTATCGCAACTTCTTGAAAAATTCAATTAAAAATATTGCAGGCACCCGCACGAAATGTGCGGGTGCCTTTTAAGAACTAAGTAAAATCTTGATTTATATATTTATTTTTTAAATCAAATTCACAGGCATATATGCCAAAAATAATTACTCTTTCCAGGTGAAATTTTCTTTGCCTGCAAACAGCTCGAAGTGATATTTTGCTATGCCTAAATCAACCTTTGCATAAAAGCCCACTCCGGGCACGGCTTCAACGACATTGTTTTCGTGCAGAATAAATTTAAACTTCTGCTGGTTGACGGCGGTGGGGGCAAGCAGCGCGCCTTTAACGCCTTCGGTGAACCACAGCGGCGCGTTTTCGGGCGCCTCGCACACCGTGTCCGCGCCCTTGCTCTTGTGCGGCGTGCCCTGCGTTTTGCCGTAGCCTACGGACACCACCAGCGCGAGTTTTTCGCCCCTTTCCGTTTTGTATGCGCCCGACACCTTTTTATAGGTCAGCGCAACCCAGCAGGTGTTCAGCCCGAGCGTCTGTGCGAACAGCACAAGCTCTTCACCGTAGTAACCGCACTTCTCCTGCAGATTGTCGCGCGCCCTGCCCACGAGCGCGAAATAGTTTTTAACGTTTTCGAACTTGCCGTAGTGCGCAAGGAAGCAGTCGAACGCCTCGGGCTCGTCGGCGACGAGCTGAAAGTTGAGTCCGCTGCGCGCGTTTATGTCGGCAATTTTTTCCTCAAGCGCGGACTTTACGTCCTTCGGAATGGGTTTGTCTTCGTAAGCGCGCACGGAGTGGCGCGCGTATGCGGCTTCCTGAAGTGTCATAACAAGCTCCTTATGGTTTTAATTTTTTAAGCTTTCTGCTCTGTTGTTTTTCATGTCGCCGCCGCGCGCTTTTCTTCGCGCGGCGGCGCTTAAATATCTTAATTTAAATATTTTATTTTAATTGCCGCGGCAATATGCCGCAACGAACGGCGTTTTAATAGCGGTATTTCAATATTTTACGTCCGTAATCACGCCGCCGCCCAAACAGCGTTTTTCGTCGTACAAAACGGCGTATTGCCCCTCGGTTACTGCGCGCTGTTTTTCGGCAAATTCAATCTCCATTTTGCCGCCGCAGAATTTTACGCGCACGCGCTGCTCGCTCTGGCGGTACCTGAATTTTGCCGTACATTCAAATTCGCCTGCGGGCGGTTCAAAACCTATAAAATTGCACTCCTCCGCCGTGCAGGAGAAAGAGTACAGAGGGCTTTCGTCCCCGTGCGAAACGTACAGGATGTTGTTTGGCAAGTCTTTTTTTATAACGAACCACCTGCCGTCCTCGCCGTGCATTCCGCCCAGCCCCAGCCCCTTGCGCTGACCGAGCGTGTAGTACATGAGCCCCTCGTGCTCGCCTACGCGTTCGCCGCTCAGGGTGCGTATCTCGCCCGGCTGCGCGGGGATATACGTCTTTAAAAAGTTGCGGAAATTGCGCTCGCCGATGAAGCATATGCCCGTGCTGTCCTTCTTTTTTGCGTTGGAAAGCCCGTTTTTTTCGGCGATGGCGCGCACCTCCGCCTTGGTAAGCCCCGAGAGGGGAAACTCTACCTTGTCAAGCTGGCTCTCGCGCACCTGGTTCAAAAAATAGGTCTGGTCTTTGCCCGTATCCTTTGCCTTTAAAAGGTAGTTTCTGCCGCCCTCGTGCGCGATTCCGCAGTAGTGCCCCGTGGCAATCACGTCGGCGCCGAGGTGCTCGGCGTACTCGCGGAATGGGCCGAATTTTATCTCGCGGTTGCACAGCACGTCGGGGTTGGGGGTGCGCCCCGCCCTGTATTCCTTTAAAAAGTATGCAAACACGCGGTCGTAGTACTGCTTTGCAAAATTCACGCTGTAATAGGGAATGGAGAGCGCCGCGCACACGCGCTTCACGTCGGAAAAATCTTCCTCCGCCGTGCATGCGCCGTTCTCGCCCTCCTCTTCCCAGTTGAGCATAAACAGACCTATTACGTTGTAGCCCTGCTCCTTTAAAAGGAGCGCCGCGACGGAGCTGTCGACCCCGCCGCTCAAACCTACTACGGCCGTCTTTTTCTGCATAATTTTTATCCCGTAATTTTTTGTTATGAATTCGGCGCCGCGGCGCCTTAACTTTTGCCCGCCGATAAAAGCCGCGTTTTGCGCGCGGGGCGGGCGGTGCGTTAAATTTCGCCCTTTTTATCAATTATAACACAAATAAAAGTGATTGCAAATCGTAGCGGGGGTGTGGTATAATATTTTTACGCGCCGGTGCTGCATACTTTGGCGGCGCGGCGTGCTTTTCGGGCTTTGCGTTGCGGCTTGCGCCGCAGGGAGATGAGAGCGCCTGCGCGCGTGATAAGTTATAAATTGCCCTTGCGGGCAACGTTATGGGCAAAGCCATGGGGCTTTGCGTTGCGGCTTGCGCCGCAGGGAGATGAGAGCGCCTGCGCGCGTGATAAGTTATAAATTGCCCTTGCGGGCGACGTTATGGGCAAAGCCATAGGGCTTTGCGTTGCGGCTTGCGCCGCAGGGAGGAAACAGGTTTGGATATGCCGAATGACGCGGCAATGCTCTTGTCGCTCGTGAATATGAAGCTGAGGGACGGTTCGCCCTCGCCCGAGGAGCTGTGCGAGGAGTGCGGCTGGGATTGCGCCGAGCTCTACAGGCGCCTCGCCTCAATCGGCTGCATTTACGACGAGGAGAAGAACAGATTTTATTGAGATTTCTTTTCGCGTTCTGTTTCTGCTTTTATTTTGTTGCGGCGCGCTATTCGCGTGCCGTCCGTTAAAAATTCCGCGTCAGATTGTGCGGAAAACAATATCTACCTGTGGTGCAGCTGGATAACACGTCAGACTCCGACTCTGGAGACCCGCGGTTCGAATCCGCGCAGGTAGACCAAAAAGCCGAGGGGAGGGGCAAGCAGCCTCTCCCCTCGGCTTTTTGAATCTGTTTGCGCAGTCGCTCAAAGCGCCTCGTTCGGGCTGTGCCGCGCAAGCGGCAAGCCCTGCCAGGGGCCCCTTCAGGGGTATGGCAGTATCCGCCGTAAAGCACGGCCGGCAAAGAGGGGCAGGCAGCCCCTCGCCTCGGCTTTTTGAATCTGTTTGCGCAGTCGCTCGAAACGCCTCGTTCGGGCTGTGCCGCTCAAGCGGCAAGCCCTGCCAGGGGCCCCTTCAGGGGTATGGCAGTATCCGCCGCAAACGTAGGGGCAGACTTTTGTCTGCCCCCTCGGCTTTTTAAATCTGTTTGTGCAGTCGCTCAAAGCGCCTCGTTCGGGCTGTGCCGCTCAAGCGGCAAGCCCTGCCAGGGGCCCCTTCAGGGGTATGGCAGTATCCGCCGTAAATGTAGGGGCAGACTTTTGTCTGCCCCCTCGGCTTTTTGAATCTGTTTGCGCAGTCGCTCGAAGCGCCTCGTTCGGGCTGTGCCGCGCAAGCGGCAAGCCCTGCCGGCAAGCCGTATTTGTTGTATTTTTAATATTTTTCTTATCTGCAATTTTTTAAAATGCTCATTGACAAAATATATATAAGGGTGTACCATAATTATGGACGGAAACATGCGCCAACGGCTGCAAAAATGCAAAACGCCATACAAAAAATCTGTTTCCCCGCTGAAATTTTTGTTTCGTGTTCTGCCGCTAAGGCGCAGAAAATTACTGCTCATTTTGTGATTGACCCGCATATATGCCCCAATTAACGGCAAAAAATGCGCGGATAAATAATTAAAAATTCCTTTTGGGAGGTTATGATGATAAAATACGACGCGGTCGTCATAGGCGCCGGCAACGGCGGACTTGTAGCCGCAATCAGACTTCTGCAGGGCGGAGCCAAAGTTCTGCTCGTGGAAAAGCATAATATACCCGGCGGCTTTGCAACGAGTTTCCGCCGCGGCAGGTTCGAGTTCGAGGCTTCGCTGCACGAACTCAACGACTTCGGCACCGCCGACAATGCGGGCGACGTGCGCACCCTCTTCGACGAGCTCGGCGTCACCGACAAGATTGACTGGATAGAGATTCCCGAGGCTTACAGGGTAATCTCCCGTTCGGAGGGCTACGACGCGACCATGCCGTTCGGCATAGAGGCGTTCATCAAAAAGATGGAAAAGTACTGCCCCGGTTCGGAGCCCTCGGTGAGAAAGTTCTTTCAGCTCGCCGACGATATCCGCACCGCGCAGGCGTACACCAACTCGGTAAACGGCAATACCGACTCCAAACTCATGGTAAAAAAATACGGCAACTTCGTGCGCACGGGCTCGTACTCTGTGAACGAGGTGCTCGCCGCGCTCAAAATGCCGCAGAAGGCGGCGGATATCCTCAATGCATACTGGTGCTATCTCGGCGCGCACTGCGACGATTTGAGCTTTATCCACTACGCCTCCATGGTTATCCGCTACATCTCCCGCGGGGCGAGCATGCCCAAGGCGCGCTCGCACGAGATTTCGCTCGCGCTCGCCGAGAGGATATACGAACTCGGCGGCGACATACTCTACAACACCGAGGCGGTGAAGATACTCACCGACGAAAAGGACGGCGGCGTTGCGGGCGTCGTTCTCTCCGACGGCACCCACATACAGACGAGGCACGTCATAGCCAATTGCGCGCCGCACGTCGTGTTCGGCCAGATGATGGACAAGGTGCCCGAATCTGAGATAAGGGCGACCAACGCGCGCAAGTTTGCCGGCAGGGGCTTCACGCTCTTCCTCGGGCTCAACAAGTCCGCCGACGAACTCGGCATACAAAACCACAACTATTTCCTGTACGACACCATGAACACCGCCGCGCAGTACGAGGCGATGAAGACGATAGAGGGCAACAGCGTGCAGGCGACGGTATGCCTCAACCGCGCATACCCCGAGTGCTCGCCCGAGGGCACGAGCATGCTCTATTTCACCACGCTGTATATGACCGACTGCTGGGCGAAGGTTTCCCCGCGCGACTACTACAAGGTTAAAAACGGGGTTGCCGACAGAATGATAAGGCGTTTCGAGGAGGACACGGGCGCGAAGATTCGCGACAGCATAGAGGAGATTTCAATCGCCGCGCCCATGACGTACGCGCGCTACTGCGGGCACCCGCAGGGCGTTATATACGGCTACGAGTCGCAGTACTGGGACGGGCTCACGCCCCGCCTCATGATGATGGGGGAGGACCACAAAGTGCGCGGGCTGCGCTTTGCGGGCGGCTATTCCATGCGCCTTTCGGGCTATTCCAGCGCATATTTCTCGGGCGACATAACCGGCCGCCAGACGGTCGGCGACATAAAGAGGGAGGGCTGAAACCATGGCATATAAATTCAGAAAACAGATTTTCGGTTTTATGGACCTTTTAAGGTTCAAAAAGATGGTGCCCGCGCGCAGGCAGAAGCTTGCCGAGGGCTCTGATAAGCCGCTGCCCAAGTCGTACGCCGTAAACCGCACGGCAAAAATTCTCCACCCCGGCAAACAGACGGCCGTCCTCGTCGAAATTATCGAGGAAACTGCCGATACCAAGACCTTCGTGTTCTCCGCCGAGCGCCCCTTCTACTTCCGCGCTGGGCAGTATATAACCGTCGGGTGCAGGATAGGCGCAAGCTTCGCATCCCGCCCGTACGCAATTTCTTCCTCTCCCGAAGCCGCCCTCGGCGGCAGGTTCTCGGTAACTATTAAAAAATGCGGCTTTTTCAGCGGATATATGTGCGACAGCGCAGCCGTCGGCGATTCGTTCACCGTGGGCGAGCCGTCGGGCGAATTCTGCCGCGAGCCGTTGAAGGACGCGCCCCACATCGTCGCCGTTGCGGGCGGTAGCGGCATAACGCCCTTCTACAGCATGGCTCAGTCGCTCAAAGACGGCACGGAGGAGGGAACGCTCACCATACTTTACGGCGCCAACCGCGAGAGCGAAATTATCTTCAAAGACGCGCTCGACAACCTCTCGTGCGACAAAGTAAAGGTCGTGTACGTCCTCAGCGAAGAGGATAAGGAGGGCTACGAGCACGGCTTCATCAGCGCGGACATAATAAAAAAGTATGCGCAGGGCGACTTTACCCTCATGATATGCGGCCCGCAGGCGCTCTATAAATACGCCGATACCGAATATAAAAAGCTCGGGCTGGAGGCCCGCAGGATAAAAAAGGAGGCGCAGTGCGTCGGCACGCGCGACGCCGCCCCCGCAAAATACAAGCTCACCGTGCATATCGGCTTCGAAAAGTTCGTCGTCGAAGCCGACTCGCGCGAGACCCTGCTCGTCGCCATGGAGCGCGCGGGGCTGGAAGTTCCCGCAAAGTGCCGCGCGGGCGGCTGCGGCTTCTGCCACAGCAGGCTCATCTCAGGCAAGTTCAGCATAGCCGGCGCCGACAAGCGCCGCCTTGCCGATAAAAAATTCGGCTACATTCACCCTTGCTGCACCTATCCCGATTCGGATATGGAGATTGACGTTCCGAGGGGATAAAATTAATTTTTATTAAATTTTAATTGAATTTAATTTTTTGCCGCCGCGAATTTCCGCGGCGGCAATTTTAAAATTTTTACGCGCATTTCTGCGCAAGGAACGGTCGGGCGTCAACTGCATTTCTGCACCCGTGCCGCCTTATGCTCTCAATATTTGCGGCATATTGTGCGGTCTACCGCGGGTAGAGCGCAAATTTTATGCAGCGTGAACGATAGTGTCGTGCAATTTATAAAGGCGTGTGATATACTGTAAGGGATTAATACGAATCCGATTTAAAGCGTGGATATCACGGCACTATCTGCGTTAAAGCCCTTGCCAATACGTCGTTGTATTGCCTGCGGGCTTTGCCTTGATTTTGCCGCAATCTGCCCGCTTTAAATTGCTTTGCACCTTTAAATAGCGCATTTTGCGGTGAATTGGCGCGATGACGAAGCAGCAATACTCTTGCGGTATTGCAATGAGGAAGAACGCCAAGGCATGCAAAAGGCGCATTTAAAGGCGGGTTCGTTTTATTCCCTTACAGTAGAATGAAATAAAAGGAGGGCGCGGCGTGTCCGCGCGGCGCAAAAATAATAAATAATAAATCGGATTTTTTGCGCGATATTTTTTTATGAAACTCAGCGAAAAACTCGTATCTCTCCGCAGGGCGAGCGGAATGACGCAGGATGAGCTTGCGGCAAAACTCTTCGTCACCCGCACCGCCGTTTCAAAGTGGGAGAACGACAAGGGATATCCGGGGATTGACAGCCTAAAACTTTTGTCGCAGGTGTACAATATCAGCCTCGACGAGCTCATCTCCGACGACGACGTGGTTGCGGCGCAAAAGGCAAAAAAGAGGCGTTCGCGCATATACTATTGGTGCGCCGTCGCCTGCCTCGTGCTCGCCGTCGCCTTTACGCTCGCGGCGCATTTTTCGCATATCCCGTGGTTTATAATTCCGGGCGGCGCGTCCGTTCTCGGCTACGTCGCGTTCGCGTTTGCCACAAAACCCGTGCTCAGCGGAATGTCGCACGCCGACTTTGTCCGCTATATCGCCAGCCGCGCGGTAGTGCTTTTAATAGTGGTGGGCGTGCTCATATCGACAGCCATCCAGACCTTCTGATAGCGCAAAATTTTAAGAATAACTTATAGAACTGCAATTTTGTAGTGCCCCGCCGCGCGAAAACATAGCGCGGCGGGGCTTTTTACAATGTATTTTTGTGCGGCGGCGGGGGCAATAATTATAAAAAAGTATAAGCAAAGGGTATACGGGTATAAGAAATAATTAAGTTTCTGCGCCGTTCTATCGTTTGACAGAGTGCAAACTTTGGCGTAAAATAGCCGTGAATTGACAGGTGGGAAAATGTTCTGCGCCACACCTTCCGGCGCGGAGAAAAAGAGCAACGTTTCCGGCGCATTGCGGCGGGCATATGTCCCGTTCGGCGGCGGGAATTATGCCGTATTGCGGGCGTCGTTTTTCTGCCATCAGCGAAAAGCGCCTTATGCGGCGCTTTAAAGTTGTGTAATTAGTTGCGCCCGCAACTAATTTTACCCGCCCTGCGGTAAAGCGCAGCGGGCAAAAGCTGCGCGATATGCGCGTGCGGGGGGGCATCGTCCGCCCTGCGGTAAAATATAAGCGGCGGTAAAATATATTTTGGCGGATATATTTATATAAATAAGGTTTAAAAAGCCGCCTGTGGCGGCACAGTGGGGTTCTATGAAAACCGTTAAAAAACCTGTAAATAAAAAATACATAATAATTGCGGCGGTGGTGCTGGTACTTGTGGCAGTGCTTGTCGCCGCATTCCTCGTCGGCTCGCAGCCGCGGTCGGGTTCAGTCTCCGACGAGCTGACCGACGCCGTGCTCCACGAGGAGAAAAAGGTAAACCTGTTCGGCTGGGAGGTCAATCCCGCGGTCATTTCGGCGTTCATCGTAACGGCAATTCTGCTGATATTCGCCGTATGCGTGCGCGTGTTCGCCCTGCCCCGCTTTAAAGAGGTGCCCGGCAAATTCCAGCTCGTCATTGAAAAGCTCGTAGATTTCTTCGACAATATGGCGCGCACCAACAGTCCCCATTCCAACGGCTTTCTGGGCTGCTACATCTTCAGCGCGGGCTGCTATATCTGCATAGGCACTCTCTTCGAGCTTTTAGGCATTCAGGTGATGGCGACGAACGGCTATCCCGTAACGCTCCCCGCCCCGCTCTCCGATATCAACGCGGCGATTGCCATGGGCTTTATGAGCTACCTCGTAATTCTCGTCGGCGGCATAGTAAAGAGCGGCGCGCGCGGCCTTGGGCTGGCGCTCAAAGAGTTCTCGCTCCCCATCTCCATGAGCTTCCGCTTATTCGGCGCGCTTCTTTCGGGACTGCTCGTCACCGAGCTCGTCTACTACACGATTTCGCTCAGCATAGTGCTCCCCGTAGTCGTGGGCGTGCTCTTCACCCTTCTGCACGCGCTCATTCAGACGTATGTCCTCGTCGTCCTCACCGCAACATACTTCGGCGAGGTTACCGAGCCTAGGGCGCATAGCACGGCAAAGAAGAAGAGGGGCAAAAGGGCGCTCAAGGCGGCGTAAAATATCTGCATAAAATAATTAAAAAAATATTTGTAAAAATATTTTATAAATTAAAAAACGCGCGGCAATATGCCGCGTTCAGCGCAAAAAATCTAGTGCAAAAAATCTAGTGCAAAAAATCTGCCGCAGAGCGGCTTTTAAATAAATAAAAAACAATTTCCGCTTTTATAATGGAGGAATTATTATGAAAACTGCAAAGAACGTCATCTCGATAATAGTCGCCGCAATCGTGGCGCTGTTCGCGTGCGCGGCCATAACCGCCGCCGTTCAGGCAATCGTCGGCACGCCCGTGTCGCAGGAAGTAACGATTTCGGCGTCTGCCGAAGAGGTTGGGGCAGACGAAGAGGACGGGGCCGCTCTCCTTGCCGATGATGCCACTCCTGCCGACGGTACCCAGAGCGATACGACCCCCGCTGCCGATACCGAGGCTAACGCGACGAGCGGCAAGGCGATTGCCGCTGGTGTTGCGATAGGACTTGCCGCACTCGGCGGCGCGATAGGCATGGGTCTTGCCATTGCAAAGGCGTCGGAGGGCATCGCCCGCCAGCCCGAAGCTTCGGGCAATATCCGCTCGACGATGATGCTCGGCCTCGTGTTCATAGAGACCGTCGTAATTTACGCGCTCATAGTTTCGGTACTGCTCATATTCGTGCTTTAACGGCGCGGCGTTTTTTACGGGTTACATAATTTGTCAAAGTTAAAGTGCGGGCTTGCCCGCAACGTTTCCCGAAAGCATAAAGCGAGGTAATTTTATGCCTTTGAATATCGACTGGCAGCAAATATTGCTGCACGTTTTCAACTTTATAATACTCGCCGCCGGCCTTACGTTTATTTTATTCAAGCCCGTGCGCAAGTTCATGCGCGAGCGCGAGGAGAAGTATAAAAAGACGGCCGAAGAGCACGCGCAGAAGAAGGCTGAGATAGAGGCGATGGAACAGGAGCGCAAGGCAAAACTTGCAGGGCTCGACGCCGAGCTCGAATCTCACCGCAAAGAAGTCATAGAAAAAGCCGAACAGCGCGGCAAAAAGATAGTCGCCGACGCCGAGAGTGAGGCCCGGGACATTCTCGCCGCAGGCAGAAAGCGTTCCGAGGAGGAGCGCGCCGCATACCTTGCGGGCGCGGGCGGCGAAATTGCCGACATGGTCGTAAAATCTGCCGAAAAACTGCTCGTCGTGGGCAGCTCTCCCGAGAGCGACAGGGCGCTGTACGACAGCTATTTAAAGACTGCCGACAAGGACATAACGGTGAGCGGCATATCAAGAGAGTCGAAATCCACCCTTGCCGAGAGGCTCGCGCGCATGTCTTCCCGCAAGGACGGCGGGGATATAAGCGAAGGCGACGACGTCGCCGAGGTTGTGGGCGAGGCTGCGCTCGCGGCAATGGAGCGCGGCAGGACTGCCGAGAGCGACGGCGCGGTTTACGACGAATTTTTGAAGAGCGTGAACGGGGGCGGCGATGGAAAGTAAAAAGAAAGCAGGCGTTGCAAAGCTCTTTTGCATAACCCCTCCCGGCGCTGAGCAGAGGGAGGGCATAGCCGACTTCCTCGAAAAGAAGTACGGCACGCGCCCCGAAATAGAGATAATAACCGATTCCTCGCTCGTCGGCGGGTTCCGCCTGGAGTTCGGCGGGGATATATACGACTGGTCGACGAAAGGCCGCGTGGAGAAGCTCAAAGAGAGCATAAAGAGCGCGGCGGCGGTGCCCTCGGGCGAAGTCAGGCGCGCCGAAGCTCTGCCCGACGTTTCGGCAAAGCTCTTCTGCGTAACTCCCCCCACGGCGGAACAGAGGCGCGGCATAGCCGACTTCCTCGAAAGGACGTACGGCACCCGCCCCGAAGTCGAGATAATCATCGATAAGTCCGTTGTCGGCGGCTTCCGCTTGGAGTTCGGCGACAACGTTTTCGACTGGTCGGCGCAGGGCAGGATAAACAGGCTCAAAGAGGACATAAAGTCCTCCGCGGGCGTAACCACGCTTTTGAGGGAGTCGGTCGAAAGCCTCAAAAGCGCGATAGAGGGCTGGGCAATGCCCCTCGCCGCGCACGAGGCGGGCAAAGTGCTCTCCGTCGGCGACGGAATAGCGCGCGTAGACGGGCTCGACCTCGTCGAATACGGCGAGATTGTCGCCTTCGAATGCGGCATAAAGGGCATGGTTCAGGAGCTCGGCGAGGACGGCGCGGGCGTAATTCTCTTCGGCAGCGACAGGGAGGTCGAAGAGGGCAGCGCTGTGTACCGTACGGGCAAAACTGCGGGCGTGCCCGCAGGCGACGGGCTCATAGGCAGGGTGGTCGACGCGCTCGGTTCCCCCATAGACGGAGGCGGGGAGATTGCCGCCGACGCCTACATGCCCATCGAAAATCCCGCGCCCGGCATAGTCGACCGCCAGCCGGTAAACAAACCGCTCGAAACGGGCATACTTGCAATCGACTCAATGTTCCCCATAGGCAGGGGACAGCGCGAGCTTATAATAGGCGACAGGCAGACGGGCAAGACCACCATCGCCACCGATACCATACTCAACCAGAAGGGCAAGGACGTAATCTGCATATACGTCGCCATAGGGCAGAAGGCAAGCTCGGTTGCGCGCCTTGCGGAGATGCTCCGAAAGCGCGGCGCGATGGACTACACCATAATCGTGTGCTCCTTTGCAAGCGACGGCGCTTCGTTGCAATATATCGCGCCCTATTCGGGCTGCGCCATGGCCGAGTATTTCATGAACAAGGGCAAGGACGTACTTATCATTTACGACGATTTGTCGAAGCACGCAGTCGCATACCGCGCACTGTCGCTCCTTCTCGGCAGGTCGCCCGGGCGCGAGGCCTATCCCGGCGACGTATTCTATCTTCACTCCCGCCTTCTGGAGCGCGCCGCGCACCTCTCCGATGAGCGCGGCGGCGGTTCGATAACCGCGCTTCCCATAGTCGAAACGCAGGCGGGCGACATATCGGCATATATCCCTACTAATATAATTTCCATAACCGACGGTCAGATTTTCCTTGCGGGCGACCTGTTCTTCTCCGGTCAGCGCCCCGCGGTAAACGTCGGAATCTCCGTATCCCGCGTCGGCGGCGACGCGCAGACCAAGGCGATGAAGTCCACGGCGGGGCCTCTGCGCCTCGACCTCGCGCAGTACAGGGAGATGGAGGTGTTCATGCAGTTCTCCTCCGACCTCGACGAGGCTACGAAGAAGATGCTGTTCTACGGCAAGAGCCTTATGATGCTTTTAAGGCAGCCGCAGGCGCACCCTCTGCAAATGTACCGGCAGGTGCTTCTGCTTGCGGCGGCGCTCGGCGGCGGAATGACCGCCGTCCGTCCCGACGATATTCCCGATTTCAAGGAAAAACTGCTCGCCTATTTCGACGAATCCGAACAGGAGCTCTGCGACGAAGTCAAAAAGGGCGAAAAGCTCTCGGGCGAATTAAAGACGAAGATTGTGGAATCCGCCAAAGCGTTTGCCGAAAAGTACGCCGCAAAATACGGCGCGTAACGCGGCAATCCCTCCGTCACGGCTGCATTTTATTTCGCCGTGCCATTCTCATAGGGCGTAAGGACAGCGCCCTATTCGGTCACCGCAAACGCGGGGACATATGCGTTTGCTCATCTCACATTGCCCAAACAGCGGGTGTCCGCTGTTTGGAGAACTGCAATGTTCGACCCTCTGCACAAGGGAGCCTTTAATGCGGAATAGATTTCTCCGTTTCGCCTTCGGCTTAGTTTGCGGTTTCCCAAAGGGAGCCCTCCGCAAAGTGTCGTCGGCTTCGCCTCATCTGCCGTTTCCCAAATGGGAGTCCCTCGGCAGAGCGCGCTTCGCCTCCTCGCGCGAAATGACAATATTTTTTTAAAATGAATCGCGTGCGCAAGCAGGGTTTCTCGCAGCAAAGTTTAGCGCAAATCCCCCCGTCACGCCTCCCTTTAGGCAAGGGAGGCAAGTCGATTTGAGCGAACTTATAAAATAATTTAAGTCGCAAGGCGGCTATGCCGCCGCAGCAGGCCCCAATTTGCGCATACCTGCGCCTGAGCAGGGTGAATTTGCGCAATTATGTGCTTCGTGGGCCCTTTAGATTGCGCAAAGAGGGGCTGGCCCCTTAAAGTCACGGAAATTGTCGCGCGCGGCCCGCGCGAGAATTTCGTGAACAAGGTAATTTTTTCTATGCCTAATATCCAGGGAATAAAAAAGAGAATAGAGAGCATAAAGGAAACCCGCAAGATAACCAACGCGATGTACCTCATCTCCTCGACGAAGATGCGCAAGGCAAAGGCCGACCTCGACCGTACGCGCCCCTATTTCGAGGCGCTGCGCGTTGAGATAAAGCGTATTTTCCGCCAGGGCGAAATGCCCGAGGAGAGCCGCTATTTCTACCCCGTCAACGTAAAGGAAAAGCTGACGGGCACCTTCGCCTGCCTGCTCATCACGGGCGACAAGGGGCTTGCGGGCGCCTACAACTACAACGTAATAAAAAAGGCGATGGAGCTGTACGAAAGCGGCAGCGAGGTCAAGTGGTACGTCGTCGGCGAGTACGGCCGCCAGCTCTTAAAACAGCGCGGCATATCCGCCGAAAAGAGCTTTTTATACACCGCGCAAAATCCCACAATGCACCGCGCCCGCCAGATTTGCAACGTGCTTTTAGAGGACTACGAAAAGGGCGCGTTCACCAAGATATATGTGGCATATACCGACATGCACGGCATGTCTGACGACGCCATGCTCACCCGCATACTTCCCTTCCACCGCAAGGAGTTTGCCACGACCACGGTGGAGGAACCCGTCCGCGCGCCGTTTGAATACACTCCCTCGGTCGAAGTAGTGCTCGACAATATCATGCAGAGCTATATCGCGGGCTTTATATACAGCGCGCTCGTCGACAGTTTTTGCAGCGAACAGCATGCGCGGATGACGGCGATGAAGGCGGCGAACGACAACGCCGAAAAGCTCATTTCCGACCTGTCCGTTCAGTATAACAGAATGCGCCAGGCCGCCATAACGCAGGAGATTACCGAGGTTGCGGCGGGCGCGCGGGCACAGTTAAAAAACAAAGGAGACGCTATAAGTGAATAAGGGCAGAATAGTTCACATATCGGGACCGGTAACCGACGTGCGGTTCGACGGCGAACCGCCCAGAATAAAGGACGCGCTCTACGTAATAAAAGACGGCAAAAAACTCGTAATGGAGGTTGCCCAGCAGATAAAGGGCGACGTCGTGCGCTGCATAATGCTCGGCGCGTGCGAGGGGCTCTCGCGCGGGACGGAGGTTTACGCCACCGGCGACGTGATAAACGTGCCCGTCGGCGAATGCACGCTCGGCAGAATGTTCAACGTGCTCGGCGAGCCGATAGACGGCAAACCCGCGCCCGAGGCGAAGGAGAGGTGGCCCATACACCGCAAGGCTCCCTCGTTCGAGGAGCAGAGTCCCGTCGCCGAGGTGCTCGAAACGGGCATTAAGGTAATCGATTTGATGGAGCCGTACGCCAAGGGCGGCAAGATAGGTCTCTTCGGCGGCGCGGGCGTCGGCAAAACGGTGCTCATCCAGGAACTTATACACAACGTCGCCATGGAGCACGGCGGATATTCCATATTCACGGGCGTGGGCGAGCGCTCGCGCGAGGGCAACGACCTCTGGCGCGAGATGGGCGCGAGCGGCGTTGCCGAAAAAACGGCGCTCGTATTCGGCCAGATGAACGAGGCGCCCGGCGTGCGTATGCGCGTGGCGCTCACGGGGCTCACAATGGCCGAGTATTTCCGCGACAAAGAGCATAAAGACGTGCTCCTTTTCATAGACAATATCTTCCGTTTCGTGCAGGCGGGCAGCGAAGTATCCACCCTTCTCGGGCGTATGCCTTCGGCGGTTGGTTACCAGCCCACTCTCGCGGGCGAAATGGGCGAGCTGCAGGAGCGCATCGCCTCCACGCGCAGCGGTTCGGTTACCTCCGTGCAGGCGGTATATGTGCCCGCGGACGACCTCACCGACCCCGCCCCCGCGACGACTTTCGCCCACCTCGACGCGACCACCGTTTTAAGCCGTAAAATAGCCGAACAGGGCATATATCCCGCGGTTGACCCGCTCGAATCCACCTCGCGCATACTCGAACCCGAAATTGTCGGCAAGGAACACTACGAAACGGCGCGCATGGTGCAGGAGACGCTCGAAAAGTACAGCCAGTTGCAGGACATCATAGCAATACTCGGCATGGACGAACTTTCGGAGGAGGATAAACTCACCGTTTACCGCGCGCGCAAAATTCAGAGATTTTTGTCACAGCCCTTCCACGTGGCGGAAAAATTCACGGGAATCAAGGGCGTATATGTGCCGATGAGCGAAACGGTAAAAGGTTTCAGGGCGATAATCGACGGCGAAATGGATTCCTATCCCGAGGCGGCGTTCTATAACGTGGGTACGATTGAGGACGTGAAGAAAAAAGCTGAACAGCTTAAATAAAATTCTAATTTAACCGCTTTCCCTTGTATAAACTTCGCAATACGGTGTTGCACTGCGGCAACTTTCAGTCACTTACTCGTCGGCGCAAGGCAAATTTTACAACAAACCAAATAAATTTGTTTTGTTGCCTGAATGCCTGCGCCTCCTCTTCGCCAAAAATCTTTTTTCAAAATCTTTTTGGCGAGTTGCTGTGGTAGAGGAAAAGTTCTCCCTCAAGTTTTCCTCGCGCGCAACTTGCCCCCTTTACCGCTTCAGCTGTAAGGGGGGATGCCCGAATAAAGTGAGGGCAGGGGGGATTCTGCTCGTTTCTCCAAGGGTTATCTGTGCGTGGTGGAATGGGAAACCCTGCTTGCGCACATCTTCACTTCAAGCCACCCTTGTGTAAAGGGGGGAATTAAAGGGGGGATTGTAAAAAAAAGTGGCGAGTTGCGCTTTGCGCAACGTTATGAGTGATGAGCCGCCTTTGGCGGCGTGATAAGTTGCGGCGTATCGCCGCATACCCCACACATATGCTGCAATCAATGCAAAAGCCTTGCAAAAAAGGAAGGTAAAAAATGAACACATTTAAAGTGCACCTTTTAAGTTCCAACCGTACCTTTTACGAGGGCGAGTGCGAGAGCCTCGTCATTCCCGCCGTAGACGGGCAGTACGGCGTAATGGCGGGGCACAGCAACACCATAACGGCGCTCGTCCCCGGCAAACTCACCTTCCGCGTTCCCGGCAAGGAGGAGCAGGAGGCGGCGGTATCTTCGGGGATAATGAAGATTGAGGACAACGACGTTCTCGTGCTTGCCGATTCCATTCTCCGTCCCGACGAGATTGACGAAGAGCGCGCCGAGCGCGAAGCCGCCGACGCAAGGGAGGCAATGCTGCAAAAGCTTGGCCGCCAGGAGTACCTCTCGGTGCAGGCACAGCTTGCAAGGGCCATCAATAAACTCAAAATACGCCGCTCGTATCTCCGCGGCGGCAGAAGACGCTGAGCAATTTTGCTTTGCGGCTGCATAATGCCCCGTATTTAAGCTTGTAAATAGTACATATTTCAGATAAAAGGCGCCGTGGCGCGGAACTAAATTCCGCACCACGGCGCCTTTTATTTTCGGCATATGTGGCGGCAATGTATAAAGATTCAGAACTTATTATTCAGTTTTACATATATTACAACTTTTTTACAACAATATGTTGTTTTGTTTACAAGTGCGTTGTATACTTATAATCAAGAATATATTTATGGGGAGAGTATTATGAATGTTGTCGCAACAGCTGATGACTATGATGGAAGCAAGAGTGCGTATCTTAAAATTGCATTAAAAGTCGAAACTTATTTAATAAAAGTTGAAATACGCTCTTCGCGTTTATCTGAAGGGAGGTTTTATGTGGAGCGATTATAAAACACCTGACGAAGGCGGCAGGTTTTTTGTGAGAATAGGTGCCATCGTTTGTGTAGTTGCCTGTATAATGCCTATCATAAATACTTACTCCTATTTGGAGTCGCTCGAACATAGGATAACTTTTATATTCGCTGTTGTATTGCTGACTCTAATTTCAGGTGAATTTATTTGCTCCATTTTTCTAAAGTTAAAAAGGTTTTGGGTGACGGAGCTGATTACCTTTGTAGTCATTTTAATTTTATCGGGAGCATTAATTTGTTTATACGCCTATTATACTTTTACTTTTGAGCTTAGCGAACGGTTTGAGTTTTTTGTTGTTTTAACTATTGTAATCATGCTTGCCGGAAATATTTTTCATATAGTCGGGTTTATAAGGCTGATAGCTTCAACAGATTTCGACAAGCACTGACTAAGTTGTATTTATTGTCTTTAAAGCATATGGGCGCGCGGGCAATTTTGCCCGCGC
>DVFR01000048.1 GCA_018713165.1 Candidatus Coproplasma stercoravium
ACTATGATCTTAAACTCTGGGGAATATTTAGGTGAATTACCCTTCTTTTTGGACATAGCTGTTTTACCTCTATTTCATTATACTTGGTTTCCTACTTGCTTGTCCAATCTTTGGGGTACTATTCACTTTGCGTGCCGAAGTGAGATGAGTGAGGACATATGTCATTGTCCGAACGGTGCCCGAGCAGTGCGGTTTATTTACCGCACGCACTGCGAGAAGCAAGCGAATGGTGAGCGGTTTGCGCGAGGACTTATGAGAAGCGGACTATAATACGCAAACCAAACAGCGGACATCCACTGTTTGCCGGGGCGCGCCGCCAAAGGCGCAACTCCTGTTTTGGTATGTGTGGGCAAACGCATAAGGCAAGGCGTTTGCGGTGACCGAGGGCGGCGGGTTGCTCTCCTTACGCCGCACGAGAGGCAAGCATGAGGGAGCCATATTTTCAGTGCGCCGCGTTGACTTATCATGGAATTTGTATTATAATAAATTCAACCTGGCTTGCGGGGAATGAATTATGGCTGAAAAAAATGAAAAATGCTGCATGAACTGCGATTATTCGCGTTACTCACCCGAATATTGGCACGACCATTACCTTATTCAGGCTCGGCTTTACTGTGCGCGCCCCACGATGAACGAAGCCGCCGTAAAGGCCGACGGATGCTGTGAATATTTCGTTCATACCGAAGAGGAAGATAAGTAAAGTGCAATAAACAATTCGCAAAGTTTATATTTTTTTACGAAAAAATGGGCGCACATGAAGTGCGCCCATTTACGTTTAATGCGTTTTTACCATCTTATTCCTTAACGCTGAACTGGTCTTTGCCTACAAAGCAAAGAGGGCATTCGAAGTCGTCGGGCAAATCTTCCCACTTCGTTCCGGGCGCTATGCCGTATTCGGGCGCGCCTTCGTCCTCGTTATATTCCCAGCCGCATACATCGCATACGTAAGTCATTGTTTTGTCCTCCTGATAATTTCTTATTGAGATATATTCTTATTATAATCGATATATCTTGAATTGTCAATACAATAGATAAAAATAATGAATAAACATTCTTATTCACACTCTCATTAGTCGTCAAATAAATTAATCGCGGTTAATTTTATTGACTTGTCTGAAAAATTCATATACAATATTGTTATAAAAAAGACAGTCAGGTGGTGTTTATGATAAAGATTATCGTTGAAGTTGAAGGCATGCATTGCGGAATGTGCGAAACGCACGTAAACGACGTGGTGCGCAGGGTGGGAGGAGTTAAAAAAGTTACCTCGTCCCATTCAAAGGGTGTAACCGAAGTTATCGCAGAGGACAACGCGGATACAGAGGCAATCAAAGCCGCTGTCGCGGCGCAGGGGTACGGCGTCGGCGAAATGTCGGTTGAGCCGTATGAAAAGCGCGGAATCTTTTCAAGACATAAAAAATAACGGTACGGTTGCCGCGGGCGTAATTGATGCGCCCGCGGCATTTCTCTGTGCGGCTTGTTATCGGCTCTTCGGCGCGCAATCATGCCGTAAGCTGTTTCAACGACGGGCATACAAGTAAATTTTTAACAATTTGTTGCAAAAAAATCAAATTGAGTCTTGAAAAATGAATATTTATATGGTAGAATAAATAAGGTGTAATAATCTGTTCGGTCAATCTGAACCCGCCTCAGGGGCAGAGCTGCGGAAAGTTTGCTTAAAAAGCAAAAAAACGCCGCTCTGTTTAAAATATAAACAAAAAATTTTTTTGGGGGACTTAAATTATGCTAAGAAAAAAAGAGTGCGTAGCTATGCTGCTTGCAGGCGGACAAGGCAGCCGTCTTTATGCTCTTACCAGCAACATAGCTAAACCTGCCGTATCTTTCGGCGCGAAGTACAGAATTATAGACTTTCCTCTGTCTAACTGTATAAATTCGGGCATAGATACCGTCGGCGTTCTCACACAGTATCAACCTCTCGTTCTGAACGAATATGTCGGCAACGGCCAGCCTTGGGACCTCGACAGAACTTTCGGCGGGGTGCACATTCTTTCGCCCTACGAGGCAAAGAAATCTACTTCGTGGTATAAGGGCACGGCGAACGCCATATACCAGAATATCCGTTTTATGAAGATGTACGACCCCGACTACGTGCTTATTCTGTCGGGCGACCATATATATAAAATGGATTACGACAAGATGCTCAAGGCGCACAAAGAGGCGGGTGCGGCCTGCACAATCGCCTGCATGGAAGTGCCTTTGAAGGAAGCTTCGCGCTTCGGCATTCTGAACACCAATCCCGACGGCACGATTTACGAATTTGAGGAAAAGCCTGCAAAGCCCAAGAGCAACCTTGCCTCCATGGGCATATACATATTCAGCGCGGACAAGCTCTATAAATATCTCGAGCTCGACGAGGAAGACCCCAAGTCGGAAAACGACTTCGGCAAGAACGTGCTTCCCACAATGCTCAACGCGGGCGAGAAGATGTTCTCTTACCGTTTCGAAGGATACTGGAAGGACGTAGGCACCATAAGCTCGCTCTTAGAGGCCAATATGGACCTTCTGGGCGTAACCCCCAAATTTGACCTTGACGACCAGGACCACGTAATTCATTCGAGAAGCCCGCTTTCGCCTCCCGCGTATGTCGAAGGCGACGTTCTGAACAGCCTTGTGGCTAACGGCTGCGAGATAGAGGGCAAGATTGTAAACTCCGTAATAGGCACGAACTGCGTCGTTGAAGAGGGCGCCACCGTTTGCGACAGCGTGCTGATGGGCAACATCACCGTTAAGAAGGGCGCTAAAATTAACTATTCCATAATCGACGAAGAAGTTACCATCTGCGAAAACGCAACGATAGGCGCCGAAAAGGAAGAAGCCTCCAAGGTTGAAAGCAAGACCTCGGGCATAACGGTGCTCGGCAGGGGCATTACCGTAAAGAAAGGCGGCAAAGTTGCCGCGGGCGAAATTGTCGATAAGGACGTATAAGGGAGGAAATGAATCATGGCTTCTACGGTTGGCGTTATTTTTTCAAGCATAAACGATGAAAACGTGCCCGAACTCACCAGAGTAAGGTCGATGGGTTCGGTGCCCTACGGCGGCAGATACCGCCTTATAGACTTCGCGCTCTCAAATATGGTTAACTCAGGCATAACCACTGTGGGCGTTATAACCAAACAGAATTACCAGTCCCTCATGGACCATCTCGGAACGGGCAAAGACTGGGACCTTGCAAGAAAAGAGGGCGGACTCATTCTTCTGCCGCCTTACAGCGACGAATCTGAAACGCTCTATAAGGGCAGGCTCGAAGCGTTGAAAGGCGCTACGTCCTTCCTCAAAAAGTGCAAACAGGACTATGTCGTCCTTTCCGACAGCGATTCCGTTTATAAACTCGATTACAGCGACGTTATAAAGGCGCACGAGGAGAAGAATGCCGACCTCACGCTCGTATATCACGAGCACGAAGTTTCGAAGTCGCATTACTACGTAACCTTCGAAACGGAAAAGGACGGCAGAATAAACGAGCTCTGCATCAATCCTCTCACCGGCGGCGTTAAAAAGAATTACATAAACGTAATGGTTGCCCGCACTTCGTTCCTCCTCAATCTCATTCAGGATGCAATCCAGCGCGGCTATACGAGTTTCGGAAGAGATATCCTCGTTCCCGGCGTAAAGAATATGAGATTGTACGGCTATAAGCTCGAGGGCTACTATGCCAATATCGATTCCCTCGAAGCTTACTTCAATGCCAATCTCGACCTCCTCAAAAAGGACGTAAGGCAGGAAATTTTCGGCGACAGAGACGTTTATACTAAGGTAAACGACAGCGCTCCCGCAAAATTCACCGATAACGCCGTAGTTAAAAACTCGCTCATCTCCGACGGCTGCCTCATAGAGGGTACCGTTGAAAACTGCATACTTTTCCGCGGAGTAAAGATAGGCAAGGGCGCGGTAGTTAAAAACTGTATTCTTATGACAGATAACTATGTCGGCCACGACTGCAATCTCGCGTATGTTGTCAGCGATAAAAATACCATAATCAGAGACAACAGAGTGCTTGCCGGCTGTGAAATCAAGCCCTACTTCATAGGCAAGGGTTCGCTCATTTAAACTGATTTTTTTACGGCAGATAAAGTGGAGAAAGATATGGCAACTGAAAATATTAACGAAAAAAAGACCGCTACGGCGAGAAGGGGAGGCGTGCGCATTGCATCGGCAACCCACACCCGCCGCAGGGCGGTTGCCGCAAAGACGGTAAAGGAGGCTGAAGTGCCCGCACAGGCAGAACCCGTCGCAATGAGCGACAAGAAAAAAATATTATTCGTGGCGTCGGAGTGCACGCCATTCATTCAGACAGGCGGCCTTGCCGAAGTTATCGGCTCGCTTTCGAAGGCGCTCGCCGCAACAGGAAAATTTGACGTACGCGTTGTCGTTCCCATGTATTCCGACATAAAATGGGAATATAAACAGCAGTTCAATTACATCGGCAACATTTACGTTCCCCTCGCGTGGAGGAACCAGTACTGCGGAATTTTCACATATGAAAAGGACGGGGTTACTTTCTATTTCCTCGACAACGAGTTCTATTTCAAACGTCCCGGCTGCTACGGCTACTTCGACGACGGAGAAAGATTTGCGTTCTTCTCGCGCAGCGTGCTCGAGATAATGCCTTTCATAAATTTCTATCCCGACGTCATGCACTGCCACGACTGGCAGGCAGCGCTTGCTGCAATCTATCTTAAAACCAACTATTGCTTCAAGAAAGAATACCAGTTCATAAGGGCGCTGTTTACCATACACAACATAGAGTACCAGGGAATCTATTCCATGGATATTTTAAGCGACCTCTTCGATATTTACGGAACTTATGCGGGGCTTGTGGAATACAATAACTGCATAAACCTCATGAAAGGTGCCATCGAGTGCTGCGAAAGATTCTCTACCGTAAGCCCCACCTATGCCGAAGAGATTAAAAATCCTTATTTTGCCCACGGACTTGACCCGATAATCCGCAAAAACGAGTTCAAGCTCTGCGGCATACTCAACGGCATCGACGATATGGGTTACAACCCTCAGTACGACAAGCACATTTACGCGCCCTATTCGGCTGACGATTTCGCTGGCAAGAAGGTGTGCAAGTCGGAACTTCAGCGTCTCCTCGGGCTGTACGACAGCGCCGATACGCCCATTGTAGCCATGATTTCCCGCCTTGCCTCGCACAAGGGCCTCGACCTCGTGACGACGGTTATAGACGAAATTCTTCAGGACGACGTCCAGTTTGTCATTCTCGGCACGGGCGAATCGCACTTCGAAGGTTGGTTTGCCGACCTTGCAAGGCGCTATCCCGGAAAGGTCAGCGCAAACATTATGTTCAACGGCGACCTCTCCCGCAAGATATATTCCGGCTCGGATATCTTCCTCATGCCTTCCAAGTCGGAGCCCTGCGGCCTCTCGCAGATGATTGCATGCCGTTACGGCACGATACCCGTCGTAAGGGAGACGGGCGGACTTAAAGACAGTATCAAACCGCTCGAAAACGGCTATACTTTCACCAACTACAACGCACACGACATGATGTACGTCGTGCGCGAGGCGATAGCCGATTATAAAAATAAGGAAGAGTGGTCAAAACTTATGTATAGGGCTGCAACAACCGATTTCAGCTGGAATCATTCGGCGAAACAGTACGAAGCGCTGTATATGGATATGCTCAAATATTAACATACAAATATCCGTTTAAGCGCGCAAAGAGTTTGCATTTATAATAAAAAGTAGTTATAATAAAACCGCAAAGACCTTTCTATAAGCAGAAAGGTCTTTGCACGGTAAATATCGCGGATAATTTTATTATTTACAGGAAGAAGGAGAATAAGGTTAAAGAATGAGCAACACAGCAGTAACCGAAAAGGAAGTAAAGGAAGCCATTAAGGGCAAACTTTCGCGCTATTTCGGCGTGAGCCCTACCGAAGCTACGGAAGAACAGATGTACAAAGCCGTAGTTATGAGCGTAAGGGATATTTTGCTCGAAAAGAGGCAGCAGTTCTATAAAAAAGTAAAGGCAAAGCGTGCAAAACGCGTTTATTACCTCTGCATGGAATTCCTTCTCGGAAGGTCGCTTAAAAACAGCATTTACAATCTGAGCGCAACCGACGTTTACAAAAAGGTGGTTTCATCGTACGGTTTCGACCTTGAAAATCTCTATGAACTCGAGCCCGACGCAGGCCTCGGCAACGGGGGTCTGGGCAGGCTTGCCGCTTGCTTTATGGACGCGCTCGCAACGGGCAATTACCCCGCGATGGGACATTCGCTCCGCTACGAATACGGTCTGTTCAAGCAGAAGATTGTCGACGGCTGGCAGATTGAGCTCCCCGACGTGTGGCTTCCGGGCGGCGAAGTATGGCTTACGAACAGGAGCGACAAATCGTTCATTGTAAGATTCGACGGCCAGATTCAGGAAAAGTGGACCAAGTACGGCATGCAGACCGAGTATGTCAACTGCACCGAAATCGAGGCGACGGCCTACGACATGATGGTTTCGGGCAAAGACAGCGAGGCCGTGTCGGTGCTCAGGCTCTGGAAAGCCAAGCCCGTTCAGGACTTCAACATGAAGCTCTTCTCGCAGGGTGAATATTATCAGGCGATGAGCGAAGATAACGATGCCGACCTCATAACAAAAGTTCTTTACCCTGCCGACAATCACGAGGGCGGAAAATCTCTGCGCCTTAAACAGCAGTATTTCCTCTGCTCGGCTGCAATTCAGAATATTGTAGCCGACCACAAGCGCAGGTACGGCGACCTTAAAGACCTGCCCAAACTTGCGGCGATTCACCTCAACGACACGCACCCCGCAATGGCAATTCCCGAACTTATGAGGGTGCTGATTGACGATAACTATTTCAGTTGGGAGGACGCGTGGGCTATAACCACGGCGACATGCGCATATACCAACCATACAGTGCTTGCCGAGGCGCTTGAGACCTGGTCGGAAGACCTTGTCCGCAGGAAAGTTCCCCGCATACATTCAATAATACAGGAAATTAACAGGCGCATGTGCGAAGACCTCTGGAAGAAATATCCCGGGGAATGGAACAAAATTTCGCGCATGGCGATAATTGAATATGATAAGGTAAAGATGGCTAATCTGTCGGTTTACGGCGGACACAGCGTAAACGGCGTTTCGGCGCTGCACAGCGAGATAATCAAGGAGTCGATATTCAAAGATTTCTACGACTATCAGCCCGAAAAATTCACCAACGTGACCAACGGAATTGCCCACAGGCGCTGGCTCTGCCAGTCGAACCCCGAACTTTGCGACCTGCTCAACCAGTGCATAGGCGACGGGTACGTTCACAACGCGGCAGTTCTTTCCGAGTTCAAAAAATTCCAGAACGATGCATCCGTTTTAAAGCGCCTCGGCGAAATCAAGTCCATCAAAAAACACCAGTTTGCCGAATATGCTTACAAAAAGCAGGGCATTATAATCGACCCCGAATCGCTCTTCGACGTTCAGGCTAAGCGACTTCACGAATACAAACGCCAGCTTCTCAACGTGCTCAACATCATCGATACTTATATCGACCTCAAAGAGAATCCCGAGCTCAACGTTCAGCCCAAGACATATATCTTCGGCGCGAAGGCCGCGCAGGGCTATCAGATGGCGAAGAATATTATAAAGCTCATCAATTTCCTCGCCGAAGATATCAGAAAGAACAAAAAAGTAAACGAAAAACTCAACGTCGTTTATATGGAAGACTACAACGTCACCATGTCTGAAAAGCTCATGCCTGCCTCGGAAATATCCGAACAGATTTCGCTTGCGGGCAAAGAGGCAAGCGGCACCGGCAACATGAAGTTTATGATAAACGGTGCGCTCACCGTCGGAACGCTCGACGGCGCAAACGTAGAAATGGCTGAAGCTGTCGGCAACGACAATATCTTTATCTTCGGTCTTAAATCGAACGAGGTTGACGACATCTGGAAGTCCGGTTACAGTTCTAACAAATATTACAACGAATCTCCCAAGCTCCGCAAGATAATCGAGGCTCTCATCGTCGGATTCAACGAGCGGTCGTTCTCCGACATTGCCGCTTATCTTACGACTGGCACAGTCGGAGCGCCGATTGCCGACCCGTATATGTGCATGGCTGATTTCGAATCGTACAGACAGACACAGCATGATATTTCCAAACTGTATTCGACCGATAAGAAGAAGTGGAATAAGATGTCGCTGATTAACATTGCTTCGTCGGGAATCTTCTCCGCAGACAGAAGCATCAAAGATTATGCCGACAATATCTGGAATCTCAAATCGTTAAAAGGTTAAATAAAGAAGGCGGCGCCTGAAATCAAGGCGCCGCCAAATTTTTCAGTGTTCAAAAGTGTTTATACGGCCTAAAATGCGATGTACTATGTCAGACATAATAGACTTTCGCGGTAAGCTATGTTTACCATAACGGCATACGAACAGTTTTAGTAGGGCTAATCAGGTTCAGGCAGCTATAAAACGCCGAAAACAGACCCAAAATTAATATTATGTTCGGTGCCAAACTTTTTTTGATTTGAGCTTTTAGCCGATTTCCGCCGCATTTTTGGGTAACTGCGTACGAGGAACGGCTTTGCAAAGAATAGTTTTGATATAACTTATTGGTTCGGCTTGGTTCGGCTTTCGTATCGTAAAAACGCTAAACGCACGCCGAATTAAAGTCCGTCCAAATCTCTGTTCGGTAACGCGATAAAAATCGGTTTCAGATTATCTGTTGCAAAACTGTTGCAAAACGCCTGCAAGGCAAGGTGACTTTTGTCCACTCAGCAGAATTTATGCGAACATTCCCTTAAATAAATTTTTCGATTCTGTCTCAGAGGCTTTAAATCGGTTTTTTAAGACAGTGTTTTGATGGGCAACCGACAAGGTACTGACAATGTACTTGTATGAGTCAATGCGTTTTCACGTAAATGTCGGACGCATAGCTAAGCGACGAAACGCCGTAAGCCGTAATCCGTAAGATGTTCTTTATTAAAACTGCAATAAAACCGGCAGTCGACTGCTTTGCATATTTTATCTGTTTTTTACCTTAAAACTTCGTAAAAGCTGTGTTTTACGAACAGTTGCATATTATCCCTTTTACGCAAAGTCCCGCATAGAGAAGCTTATAGGATAACACCTTTTTTGAGTGAGAGCTTTTTATCTGCTTTCATTCTGTAATAAAACAACTTTACGATTTGTTCGCTATTTGTTTTTACGCCTAAATTTTACTATAAAGTTGCCCATTTGTTTTCACTTGTGCAGCTCAGTGCGGCAAAAACGGCAAAGCAAATTGTTCCTGCGTTTCCCGACCCCTCCTGTCGCCCGTCAATTCATTTAAATTTTTGCCATATAACACTTCGTAAAATGTTTGACATTATTCCTCTTCGGGCGTATAATTCTTTGTATGAAAAGTTCCAACTACTACATTCAGAGAAACAATAAAAATATCGAAACTATCAAACGGCTGCTGCGCGACGACCTCCCCGCATTTTGCTTCGATTATTTCGTCGCGATAGAAAATCAGACGAGCTCTCTCACCCGCCTCAACTATGCGCACGACCTCAAAATTTTCTTCTATTATATGCAGGAAAGGCTCTATCGCGGCAAAAAACAGATACGCGATTTTACGCTCGACGACCTCGAAGCCGTAACAAATACCGATATAGAATATTTTCTATCTTTCCTTTCAAACTACAATTACGGCGGACGGCAGCATAACTGCAACGAACGCGCCAAGGCGCGCAAACTCTCTTCCGTAAGGGCTCTTTTTAAGCACTTTTTTAATAAAGGACTGATTTCAGTCGATAATTCCGCCAAGGTTGCAACGCCGAAACTGCACGAAAAGCCTATCATCCGCCTCGAACAGAACGAAGTTTATAACATAATCGACACCGTCGAAAGCGGCAACGGGCTTTCCCCCCACCAGATGGCGTATCACGAAAAAAATAAAGTGCGAGACAGCGCGATTTTGATGCTCTTCCTCGGCACAGGTATCCGTATAAGCGAGCTTGTCGGGCTCAACAACGAGGATTTGAACTTCGACAACAACTCCTTCATCGTCACGCGAAAGGGCGGCAACAAGTCGATTTTATACTTCGACAGCGACGTTGCCGGCGCACTCATGCGCTATATCGACCAGAAAGACGAACAGCAGACGCAGAGCCTCGAAGATTCAAACGCTCTCTTCCTCTCCAATAAAAAACGCCGCATCACCGTGCGCGCCGTCGAAAATCTCGTGCAGAAATACGCCAAAATCGTTTCCCCGCTCAAAAAGATTTCGCCGCACAAACTGCGCAGTACATACGGCACCCAGCTCTACAAGGCGACGGGAGATATTTACGTCGTTGCCGATATTCTCGGACATAAAGACGTAAACACCACGCGCAAGCACTATGCCGCAATAAGCGACGATACCCGCCGCGCCGTTGTGGGTAAAGTTAAATTGAAGCCCGACAGCGAATAAATCTTTTTATGGAAAATATCGAAAAAGTTTATATAATTCAGCCCAAACTCAACGAAAATTACAGAGCTCTGCACGACGAGGCTGTCGCGCTGATTGAAAGCGCGGGCGCGGCATACTGCGGCTCCACTTACCAGACGATAAAAAAAATCAATCCCGCAACCTATTTCGGCACGGGCAAACTCGCACACATTCGCGAGCTTTTAAGCGGTTTGGACGATATAACGATACTCTTTAACGGCTCGCTCTCCCCCTCCCAGACTCTGAACATTTCGGCGGCGCTTGACGACAGAAAGGTAATCGACCGCACCACCCTCATTCTCGACATATTCGCTTCGAGGGCGACTTCTAGCGAGGGCAATATTCAGGTAGAGCTTGCCCAACTGAAATATATCTACCCGCGCCTCAAAGGCAAGGGCGCGGCGCTGTCACGGCTCGGCGGCGGAATAGGCTCCCGCGGCCCTGGCGAAACGCAACTTGAAACCGACAGGCGCCATATAAGGACGAGAATCAGATACCTCGAAGCCCGCCTTGAAGAGACAGAGCGCCGCCGCGAACTGACTGTTAAAAGGCGCGCAAAGAACAATATAAAGACGATAGCCCTCGTCGGCTACACCAATACGGGCAAATCTACGCTTATGAACAGACTGACGGGTGCGGGAGTCCTTGAAAAGGACGCGCTGTTTGCCACGCTCGACCCCACCGCGCGCAAGGTTAAAATAGACGGCATGGAATATCTTCTCGTAGATACAGTCGGATTTTTGCAGGACCTGCCGCACGACCTTGTGGAGGCGTTCAAATCTACGCTTGAAAGCGCGCTGAACTGCGACCTGGCGCTCGTTGTGTGCGACGCGACGGGCGACTACGATATGCAGTTCAAAACCACGCAGGAGACTTTGGAAGAACTCGGATTCGACCGCCCCTACCTCAAAGTGCTCAACAAATGCGAAAACATTGAAGATTTAACGCCGTTTTCCGATTTTGTATGCATTTCGGCTAAATACGGAATGGGCATTGACGAACTCGAGAAGAAAATAAGCGAAAAATTCAAAGACGGCTATGCCGATTGCACCCTCGTGGTGCCGTATCCCGAAATCTCTGCTTTTTCAGGTTTTGCAAACCTATTCACTGAAAAATCGCGCAAGTACGACGAAAACGGGTTGAATATCGATTGTACGGTCGAAAAAATATATATCCCCAAACTCAAAAGATACATTAAAAGCATTGAATAAGCTTTATAAGAAAAGACCGTCGGCGCGCAGAAATTTTTCTGCGCGCCGACGGTGAATTTACTTCTGAATTTACTTCTTGTTATTGCCGTCAAGTCCGACGATGCCGTCTATTTTAATTGCGGCGTAATCTCTTATATCGAGGCATTTGCCGCAGTTGTCGCAAATTTTATTCGGGTCGAGGTCGCACGTTTCGCACTCCATGCAGCCGATGCACTCCCTGTCGTACAACACGCACATCTGCCCGTGCGGTCTTTTTTCTTCTGCCATACACACCTCCGCCAGCCGTTACGGCTCTGTTTCCATATTATTATACACCATAATTTTTAAAATTCAAGCAAAAATCTATGAACATTTGTTTGCAATTTTATTTTTATTGTGTTATAATACATTCAGGAGATAAAATTATGAAGTCAAACGAAAAATATAACGCCGTATACGAATTTATCAAGCGCTATATATCTGAAAACGGTTTTTCGCCATCGGTTCGCGAAATATGCGCAAACTGCGGAATCAAATCGACGGCCACTGCCTATCAGTATATGAACAGACTCAGCGAACAGGGGCTTATTAATAAAGTTGGCAACAAAAAACGCGCCGTATCGCTTAAAAATTTCGGCGGACAGAGCGTAAGCGTTCCGCTCGTCGGCACCGTTGCCGCAGGTCAGCCCATATTCGCCGAAGAAAATTACGAGGCGTTCTATTCCCTCCCTTCCGAATTTTTCGGCTCGGACGATATGTTCATGCTTACCGTAAAAGGCGACTCCATGATAAAAATCGGCATGCTCGACGGCGATAAAATAGTCGTAAAAAAGCAGAACACTGCCGATAACGGAGATATAGTTGTCGCCCTCGTAGACGACAGCGCGACGGTAAAGCGCTTTTACAAGCGTGACGGAAAATTCATTCTCCATCCCGAAAACGACGACATGAGCGACTTCGTCTTTGACGACGTCTCAGTGCTCGGCAAAGTTGTCGGGCTAATGCGCAACATTTAACTTTGCAATTTACTTTTATAAGTGCCATTATTGAAGAAAGAGCACGCACAATTTTGTGCGCGCTCTTTCGCTTTTTTTATCAAAAATTATATAGATTTGAGATATGCCACTTCTGCGGGGGAAAGTTTGCGGAATGCGCCCCTGTCGAGCCCGCGGAGCGAAAGTTCGCCCACTTTGGTGCGTTTGAGGAGAGTGACCTCTTTGCCTATAGCGGCAAACATCTTGCGTATTTCTCGGTTTTTGCCCTCGCGGAGAGTAATTTCAACCCTCGTAAAATCTCTGTTTGTTTCGATTATGTGCGCGCGGCACTTCTTCGTCACGTAGCCGCCCTCTATTTCGATTCCGCTGCGTATGGGGTTCAAATCCGCCTCGGTGAGCCTGCCTTCGACCTTTACGACGTAAGTTTTGGGCACTTCGTTCGAAGGGTGCGTGAGGTGCTGCGCAAGTTCGCCGTCGGTGGTTAAGATAAGCAGCCCCTCGCTGTCGTAGTCGAGCCTGCCAACGGGGTAAACCCTGCCTACGCTGCTGCCAAGGATATCCATAACAGTTTTTCTGCCTTTATCGTCCGACACGGTACAGAGATAACCCTTCGGTTTGTGCAGAATATAGTATTCGTTTTTCTTTAAGGTGACGACCTTTCCGTCCACTTTTATAACGTCGCCCTCTTCCACGTCTGCGCCGACGTCCGCAGGTCTGCCGTTTACCGTAACGCGTCCATCGGCGACGAGTTTGTCGCAGTCGCGCCTGCTCGCAACGCCGCATTGGGCGAGATATTTGTTGATTCTCATAAGTTATAGCCTTTTTTATCTTTTTAGACTATACTATATAAATTTGCCGTAAAAATCAAGCTATTTTCCGAGTAAATTTGCAATTTTCCGCAAACGCCGTCATCGCCCGTGCGCAAAGCTTCGCATCTGTACGTAACCGTGCCGTCTTTTTTAACGACTAATTTCAGACTTTCGGAAATACGGCAGGGAATACCTTCGCACATGAAAATCTTTTCGGGCGATAAAGCGGCAAGTTCATAGTTTTCAAAGGCGCCGTCGAGCAGAGAAAAGCTCTTTCCGTACATATCGGGCTCGTTTAAAACGACGCACACCACCTCCATTTCTCCGCGCATTGCCGAAGAGACGAGGCAACGCCCCGCCTTTATGGTATAGCCCGTTTTAATGCCCGTTGCACCGTCGTAATCGTAAAGAGTTTTGTTTTTATTCGCATAGCTTCTGTATTTGCCGTGCCAGCTCTTCGTGCTTACCACCTGTCTGAAAAGCGCATTGTCCATTGCCGCGCACGCTATGGTGCATAAATCACGCGCCGTTGTATAATGGTTGTCGTCGGGGAGCCCGCTCGGGTTAACGAAATTTGTATCAACTGCACCCAGTTCGCGGGCGCGCGCGTTCATCTTTTTTGCAAATTCGTCTATGCTGCCGCTGTGAATTATGGCGAGGGAAGCCGCCGCGTCGTTGCCCGAACGCAGCATAAGCCCGTATAAGAGGTCGCGCACGTCGATATTCTCTCCCCTCTTTAAATATATGCTCGACCCCTCTTCGCCTACGGCTTCGTCAGGCACTGTTACGACCTTGTCGGGGTCACAGTCCTCGCATATGATAAGAGCGGTCATAATCTTAGTCGTGCTCGCCATCGGCAGCTTTTCGTCGGCGTTGTTTTCGCTGAGTACGGTGCGCGTCTGTCTCTCCATCGAAATGCTCGCCGAAATCCCCGCCGCGGCATATGCCGCGGCGGGTTTAATAAATGCAAACGATAAGGCCGTTATAAAGGCAAATGCGGCGGCAAAAAAACAGAAAACGCCGCGCAAGGTTGCTTTACGCATTGTCGGTTATGGAGTGCACCAAATCTCCCGTCTTTTCAATCAGCGTATCTATGGCGGCGTCCTCCATTTTAAGCAGTCTGCACCCCTTGCCGTCGTCAATCAAAAAGCCCTTGGGTTTAACGGTTACAACCGTTCCGTTGCCGCCGGCAATCTTGAAGCCGTCGGCCTGCTTATATGTCTTTATATCCCCGTATTCCCCGCCGCCGTTCAGATTGACGACGGTAACCGAAGAGAGCGGAATTACCTGCGTGCCGCTAACGGTAATTATCGATTCGCCTACAACGGTGTTTGCGTCGGCTACCTTTTCGAGCGCCTTGGGCGGCTGGTCGAAATTATTTTCTCTTTTTTCCTTAATTTTCATTTATTCTCTCCAATAAAAGTATAAAAAGAATCTTTATCGCGACTAAAAGATTTACCACGCTGACGACTTTGGCGCCGTATTTTATGTGGTCGTGCTCGGCATTGAGAACGACGTAGTTTTTCAGTTTGCACGAACTGCCTTTTTTTGAAATATAGCTGTATAGCGGGAAGGTTGCGGCGCTCTGCAAAAGCGCGGCGTACGCACCCTTTTCGCTTTCCATGCCGAAGTCGGATAACTGTATTATTTTAAAGATGCACAGATTGTCGAAGGCGATTTTTCCGTCGCGCAGGGCAAGCGCGGGCTTCATTTTTGCGTCTTTGCCGTTTATCATAAGCCTGCCGTCCTCCTCCGTGTTTACGTTTAAAAACCTTATTACGCGGTAGAGGCAGAAGTTTGCCGAGGCATACTTTTTTTCCGTGTCGGCATAGGCATAAATGCTTACGTACACAGGCAGAACGCTGAAAAAAAACAGCGAGGTCACGCCGTACACAATCAGATTTTCCACACAAATATTATTTGTAACGTTTGTGTAATTATGCAGATGTTAACAATTCAAAACCACCAGTTAAACTGGTGGTTTGCACATACCCTAGAAGGGTTTATTGCCGGCGTACCCGTCAACGGGTATCGAAATTTGGCAACGCATCACTTATCTCGGGCAGCCGCTATGTTGCGGCTGTCTTTTTTGCCTTATTTATTCTTTATACCCGTAAACGGGTCTATGTATTCGCTCATGCTTATCTGGTCGTGCATATGGTCGTCTTCTAACTGTTTCTTTATATATTCGCTTATTACTCGCTCGTTTCGTCCGACAGTATCCACATAATACCCTCTGCACCAAAAACTGCGACTTCCGTATTTGTATTTCAAATTTGCATGTCTGTCAAATATCATTAAGGTACTTTTACCCTTGAGATATCCCATAAACTGTGCTATACTTAAATACGGTGGTATACTTACAAGCATATGTATATGGTCTGGGCAAGCCTCTGCTTCCAATATCTCTACTTTCTTTTCGTTGCATAGCTTGCGTATTATTTCGCCTATATCTTTTTTTATCTGCCCATATATATATTTGCGCCTGTATTTCGGTGCGAATACTATGTGATATTCGCACCGGTACGTTGAGTGTGCTGTGTGTTTTATTTCATTTTTCATGGTAAAAACCTCCTTGCATTTTAAGTGATGCGGTCGCCAAACCTTCACTTATTTTAACACGGAGGTTTTTATTTACTAAAGTATTTTTTTATTGTCCCCCAGTAGAACTGGGGGTTTATTCATGCTAAAGCGCCAAACAAAAAAAAACGGCGCAAATTGCGCCGCTTTTTAAATAATCAGTTTCAGTCGTCGTCTTTTATCTTTATAACGTCGTCGTCATCGCCGAGGAAATCGGGGAGTTCGTAGCCGTCTTCAACGACGGGCGATTTTTCTTTCTTCTCCTCCTTCTTTTGGGCGGGCTTGTTCTCGCTGTCCTCGTCGGGGTTGTAGACGTCCTTTTTATAGAGGTAGTTTGCGTCCTCTTCGTCCTCGTCGCCGAACGCCTTGTTATTGAGCTCGGCAATCTGCGCCATGAGCTCGTCGTAGTCGGGCAGTTCGTCGATAGAGTTGAGTTTGAACCTCTTTAAAAAGTTATCGGTGGTCGCATAGAGTATGGGCTTGCCGACGGTGTCTTTCCTGCCGCAGGGATAAATCATGCCAAGGTCTAAGAGCGTTTGTATGGCATAGTCGCCGCTTACCTGCCTTATGTCCTCGAGCTCCGACTTTGTTATCGGCTGTTTGTATGCGATAATAGCCGCACATTCCAGAATGGTGCGCGTAAATTCCTTTTCCTTTATCGGCGTTATAACCGCCTGCACCTGCTCTTTATACTTTGGGTTTGAGGCAAACTGGAGTTTGCCGTTGAACGCCAGAATGTTTATGCCGCAGTCTTCCGAATAGGTCTGTTTGAGTTCGTCGACGCAGGCGTTTACCTCTTTTAAGGAACAGCCCAGCTTTTCGACTATGTATTTGACGGGCACAGGCTCGCCCGAGGCAAAAACTATCGCCTCAATTATATTCGTCAAAGGTTTCACTTGAATCGTCCTTTAAATCCCACTCGGGATTGAGTTTTATATCTATTTCGCCGAAAACGCCCGTCTGCTCGACCATTATGTACTGGTGTTTGAGCATTTCGAGCATTGCCTGGAAAGTGGTTATTATTTCGCTCTTTGAATAAGTCGTAAACAGTTCCTCAAACTTCACCGCTCCGCGCGATAAAAGCGTTTCCTTTATAAACGTTACCTTTTCTTCAACGGTAAACGTATCTTTTGGAATTTCGCGGATATTGGTCTTTTCGCGCGCGAGGCTCTCGTTTTTGAGCATCAGCTTGGCAAAGGCCTCCAACAGCGCGCTCACGGTAAAGTCTTTATAAACAATCTTTACCTTGCTGAACTCCTTATCTATGCCCTTGTAATAGTAGCCCACAGTTTCAAGCTCTTTAAGTTTGGGGGTTTCCTCCTTGATAAGCTCGTATTCGCGCTGTTTGAGCTGCTCGATAAACGCCTGCTGTTCGGCGAGAAGGTCCTCGTCCTCTTCGGGCATATCGACGGGAGGAAGCATGCTCTTCGATTTTATGTAAATAATCTGCGCCGCAATCTGCAGGTACTCGCTCTCTTTGTCGACGTCGCGGGAGGGCTGCGTTTTCATATATTCGATATAGTCGAGAAACTGCTCGGTAACCTTGGATACAAAGACGTCCTCGATATTTATCTTTGCAATGTTTATGAGGTGGAGCAACAGGTCGAGCGGGCCTTCGAAGTCGTCGAGTACGGTAGTATAGTCGACGTCAGACTCGAAGTCGCCGTATTTTTCGGCAATATTTTCCTTAACCTCGACCTCTGCGTTCTCATTTGTTTTTTCGTCCCCGCCTTCTGCAATCTCCGCGGGGGCAACGTCTTCTTTATCCAAAGTCTGGTTTTCTGTCATAATATAAGTCCCCACAGCGCAGTGATTGGCCGGCCGATTATATCGGTCGCAAACTGCATAATATAGCCGAGCACGTCGAAATAGTCAAATACGGGCAAAAAACGTGCGGCAACGCCGCAAATAAAACTTTCAGCGACGAGCAGCAAAAGAATCATCCTGCCGTATTTACCCAAAAACTGCCTCACCTTGTTCCACGGTTTTGTCACCGATTCAAGAACCCTGAACCCGTCGAGCGGATACAGCGGCAGAAGGTTGAACACGGCAATGCTTAAATTATAGACGAATACGAGATACAAAAACATCTGCAATAAAAACGAGCCGTAATTATAGCTGAGGCGCATGCTTAAAACATACAGCGGATAAAAGAGCAGCGCCATTATATAATTGGTAACCACGCCGGCAACCGCCGTAGTGAACAGCCCGAGTTTATAGTGTTTGAAGTTTGCCGAGTTTATGGGCACAGGTTTTGCCCAGCCGAAACCGACGAGGGCACACAAAACGAAACCTATAGGGTCAAAGTGTTTTATCGGGTTGAGCGTAAGCCTGCCGTTGAGTTTCGGCGTCGGGTCGCCGTTGGCGTATGCAACCGCCGCGTGAGCGAATTCATGCGGTACGAATACGAAAAATATCGCCAGCACCGACGCTAAATAATAAATAAGAGTCGTCATTTAAAATTGCTGCTATAAATTTATTTGAGATAGTCGGGTACGACGTCGTTGCGTATGAGGTCGTCGTACGTCTGGGGTTTTACTATGTATTCCGCCTTGCCGTCCTTTACGAGCACTGCGGGCGGAATAAAGTTGCGGTTGTAGTTGCTCGCCATGGAATAATTATATGCGCCCGTGGAGAGCACAGCCACGATATCGCCCCTCTTCGCTTCGGGAAGGGGCACGTCGACGGCGATAAGGTCGCCGCTTTCGCAGCATTTGCCTGCAATCGTAACCTTTTCGGTGCACTTTTCGCCCGCGCGGCCAGCAAGCAAAACCGTATATTTCGACTGGTACAGCGCATAGCGCGGGTTATCGAACATACCGCCGTCTATAGCGACGTATTTTTTAACTCCGGGGATATCCTTTATCGCACCCACCGTGTAGAGCGTGATTCCCGCTTCACCAACAATCGACCTGCCGGGCTCGATTACGAGGAAGGGTTCTCTGAGCCCAAGTTCGGCAGCCTTATTTTTTACTGCCGAGATAAGAGCTTCGAGGTAACCCGCATACCCCTCCACGCTGATTTTTGCGTCCTCATCGGTGTACCATATGCCGAAGCCGCCGCCGATATTGAGCGTGTCGGCCTCAAAAGCAAGGTCGGCCTTTATCTTTGCAATAAAGTCCATAGCCTTCTGCGCGGCGAGCACGAACGACTGTTTTTCAAATATCTGCGAGCCGATGTGGCAGTGATAGCCTCTGAGATTGAGGTTGGGCTTTTTGAGAATGTATCCCGTCATCTTTTCGGCAGTGCCGTCGGATATGGAGAAGCCGAACTTCGAATCGGTGCGCGCCGTCTGCACGAATGCGTGCGTGTGCGCCTCTACACCCGGGTTGATTCTGATAAGCACGTCCTGCACGATGCCTGCGTTCTCTGCGATGGAATCGAGAATGTCTGCCTCGTCGTACGAATCGACCACGACCGTTCCAACCCCCGCTTTTACGGCAAATTCAAGTTCGCGCACGAGCTTGTTGTTGCCGTGCATGTATATTTTGTTTGCGGGGAACCCCGCCTTTACGGCAGTATAAAGTTCGCCGCCCGAAACGACGTCGACGCCGATGTTTTCCTGTGCGGCAATTTTATATACCGCCATGCACGAAAACGCCTTGGATGCATACAGAACGAGCCCGTTGCCGCCGTACTCCCTTTCGAGAGTGTCGCGGTAGACGCGCATCATCGCGCGGATATATTTTTCGTCAAACGCATAGAGCGGCGTGCCGAAATCTTTTGCGAGGTCTACGGTATCGTATCCCCCAATCTCGAGGTGGCCTTTTGCGTTTATTTTAAGCGTTTCTCTTTCGTTCATATAATCGTACCCTGAAAAATTTTATTATATACTTTATTTTAGCAAAATACATTCCGTTAGTCAATTAAATGTTTACTTTTTTGTCCGCCATATGCGTACGCGCGTGCGCAAAAAGCGCACGCGCGTGATAAAAATCTGCCGATACCGCCAATTTTAATAAGAAAACCGTTACAGCGACCAGCCGTCGGAAACCTCCTTAAGACGGTCGAGATAATTGGCCTTTTTAACGTCTTCTGCGGAAACGACGTTCACGGTTTTATACAAAACGCCGTTTTTGAACACCTCAATACGCCCCACGGGCTGCCCCTTCGCAACGGGCGCCTTTACGCCGTCTGCAATAATTCTGAACGTCGCCTCCGGCTCCTCTCCGCGCTTGCAGAACAGATAAACATCCTCTGCGGGCATAACCTGGAATTCGGCTTTTTTGCCGCCCTTTACGGCAAAATCGTCGTTTAAAGTTATCGTTTTGTCGAGAATTATTTTATTTTTATAGTTTGCGAAGCCGTAATCGAACATCTCCGACACGCTTTTGAATCTGTGTTCGCTCGAATCGGCGCCGAGCACGACGGATACAAACCTTAAATTTTCGCGCTTGGCCGTCGCCGCGAGGCAGAAGCCCGCCTCGTTGGTAAAACCCGTCTTGCCTCCGTCGCATCCGTTATAACTGCGTATAAGCTTATTCGTATTGGTCATCGAAGTCGTTCTCCCGCCCTCATGCGCAAAGTCCTCCAGCCAGATGCGGCTGTAATCGAAATACTCCGCGTGTTTTATGAGGTTGGCAAACATCACCGCAACGTCGGCCGCACATGAATACTGCGTATCTTTGGGAAGTCCCGTGCAGTTTGCAAACAGGGTGTTATCCATTCCAAGTTCTGCGGCCTTCTCGTTCATTCTGGCGACGAATACGTCTTCGCTGCCCGAAATTTTTTCGGCAACGGCGACGCAACTGTCGTTTGCCGAGCACACGACTATGCTCTTTACAAGCTCGGAAAGCGGGTATGAGTGCCCGTTTTCCAAAAATATCTGCGAACCGCCCATTCCCGAGGCGTTTTCGCTTATATAAACTTTTTCGTCCAGAGATAACGCTCCGCTCTCCACCGCATCGAGGCAGAGCGTGAGCGTCATGACCTTGCACACGCTCGCTATCGGCATGCGGACGTGCTCGTTATCCTTATATACGCACTCCCCCGAATCGTAGTCAATGAGGCAGGCAGATTTGCAGCCTTCGGTTAAAGCAGTCTGCCGTTCGACCTTTGCAAAGCCAAAGGAACAGAACGCGCCTGCCGCCGCAGTGAAAGCGCACAACAAACAAAGTAACTTCTTCATACAAACAGTATAGGAAATAATTTATAAATTATTCCGGCGCCGTTTATAGCTTTTTATACAACCGCAACTACAAGCCTGAACAGCACATTAAGGAAAATGCATTCGCAAAGCACCGAAACAAAAGCAAACGCTATCGGAATAAAGAATGCGTAACGCTTGTTGAAACGGCTGCAGGTTTCGGTTAAAATTATCTCCAATACCACGGAAGAGAGCGCCGACGGTATGAACACGAACACTGCGGCGAGTACTCCGCCGAAAGCCGACACGGAGATTATAAGCACGCAGTAGACCGACGAAAGCAGGCACTTGAAAAACAGAATTCCTGCCGCTATGAACCTGAATCCGGTGCAATAGGCAATCAGAAAGAACGCGTACAGATAAATAAGTTCATAAAAAAATCTCGGCAGAAGCAGCGACCCGTTGCGGAAGTTAAACACATAGTAAACGTATTCGGATGCGTAATTCTGCATATACGGACTTGTTTGCGTGGTTTTACAAAGTACTATGCCAAGTATAATCGATGTGATAATCGCGATTATGTAGGCAATCAGGTATCTTTTATCGAGCTTTATGCGAGAAATGTCGAAAGTCCTCATATAAAAATTATATGAGGACTACCGCTTGATAAAGAACAGATTTCAGTATTGCGCGAGCATATTTTCAATCGATATGCCGAATCCGCGCGTGGGGTCGTTTATAAATACATGTGTTACCGCGCCTATCAGCTTGCCGTTCTGCACTATAGGACTTCCGCTCATTCCCTGCACTATCCCTCCCGTTTTGGACAGAAGGTCTTTATCATCTATCTTAATAACAAAGTTGCGGTTGTCCTTGTTTCCCTTGTCTACCTTGACGATAGAAATTTCGTAACTCTCTCTCTTGTTTGCCGAAACGGTTGAATAAATCTCGGCCTTGCCGGGCGTTACGTCGTCAATGTCTCCCGCTTCGATGCGCGTAAGTCCGCTCAAATCGTAATTTTCGTCGAGTCTGCCGTACACGCCGCAATCCGAATTAAGTTCTGCCGTGCCGATTGCCTTGCTGCTTTGGAACGCGCCCTTAAGTTCGCCGGGAGTTCCGCGCACGCCGCGCTTAACGTCGTATATTATGCAGCCGTACAACGTTCCGCCGTTTATCTTCGTCACGCAGCCCGCAGTATCCGTTACGGGGTGCCCCAAAGAAGCAAACGAATTGTCGGTTTTGTTTATATAAGTCACCGTTCCCACGCCGCTCAGACTGTCGCGCACGAGGACGCCGACGCGCATTTTACCGTTCGTAAGGTCTTTTACGGGCGTCAGCGTCAGGCAGATTTCCTCGTCGCCGCGCATTACGGTAATCTCGGCGCGTTTCAGATTTGCCGATAAAATTTCCGTCACCTGGTCGCTCGAAGTGACCTCCGTTCCGTTTATGTTCTTTATTACGTCGCCCGTTTTAAGCCCGCCGCTCCGCGCCGGGCAAACAGGGCCGCTCTCCGTCATCACGTCGCACATTCCTACGACTTCGACCGTCGTCGTATTCAAAACGAAGCCTGCGGGGAAACCGCCGAGATACAGTTCGGCCGCTTCGGCGGGCGCGGCGCCCGTCAACGCGCAAATAAAGCACATTACCGCAAACAGAATAATAAAAAGCTTGTAAATTGTCTTTCTCTTGCTCGCCATAAAAATATTTTGCGCGGCTTTTTGCTTTATATACGAAAAAGTATTAATGCGGCACTGCAATAATTTTACAGATAAAGAAAGACGCGTTCGAAAATTGGACGCGCCTTAAAATCAGATATAAAACAGTTATTTATATTGTGCAATCAGCTCCGCGGCATGCCTGCGCGCAGCCTCGGTATCGCCGCCGCCCGTAAGGCGGATTATTTCGCCAATCTTTTCGTCGCCGACGAGCTCGCGCACGCTGGTTGTGGTAACTCCGCCGTGTTCCGCCTTTGAAATGAGAAAATTCTTATCGCCCGCCGCGCAAATCTGCGGCAGGTGCGAAACGGCAATCACCTGCGTATTCTTCGAAATGGCGACAAATTTTTCGGCTACGCTCCTGGCCGTCACGCCGCTTATTCCCGCGTCTATCTCGTCAAAAACGTATGTGGAGATTCCGTTTACGTCTTTAAGGCAGGTTTTCATCGCAAGCATAAAACGGCTGAGCTCGCCGCCGCTTATAACCTTGTTCATAGGTTTAAGCGGCTCGCCTGCATTTGCGGAAAACATGAACTGCACTTTGTCAGACCCGTTTGCGCTGCTAAGGTCGGCGGTATTTTCGTCGTATCCCGCAAATTCAACGCTGAACCGTGCGCCTGAGATATTCAGACTTTTCAGCTCACCGACGACGGCTTTACAAAATTTTTCGGCATGTTCGCGTCTTATTGCGGTAAGTTTTTTACATTCGGCGTAAATTTTTCCGTTCAATTCGGCAATTTCCGCGGTAAGTTTGCCCGCAATCTCGTCGCAGTCGGAGAGAAGGTCGTATTCAGCCCCCGCCTTTTCCCTGAATTCAAGTATCGCTTCTACCGTGGCGCCGTACTTCTTTTTAAGACTGCGTATGAGGTCGAGCCGGTCTTCCACCCGCCTTGCCTCCTGCTCGTCGAAGTCCAGCCCGTCCTCCATATCGGAGAGCGTGTCGGCAATGTCCTGAATTTCAGCCGCTGCGGCTTCCAGCCTGTCCGCCACCGAGGAATAGTCGTCGCCGAACTCCGAAACGCCCGCCATCAGCCTGCGCGCAACGGAGATTCCGTCGCTGCTGCCGCCGTCGCCGTTGAGTGCGGCAAGCGCGCCGCCCACCGCCGAGGCAATGCGCTCGGTATTGTCGATTATTCTGCGCTTTGCAATCAGCTCGTCCTCTTCCGTCGCCGAAAGCGCCGCGTCGTCTATCTCTTTAATCTGGTAAGAAAGCAAATCGAGCCTGCGCGCGCGTTCGGCCTCGTCGCCGCCGAGCCGCCTGAGTTTTTCGGCGCATTCGCGCTTGTTCGATATGTATGAAGAGAGCTTCTCCTTTATCGGCAGAATCTCGTTGCCGCAAAGTCCGTCGATAACCGAAAGCTGGTTGCTCTCGCTCAAAAGGGCAAAGTGTTCGCTCTGCCCGTAGACGTCCACGAGATGCTGGGAAACCGTTTTAAGCATTCCCGCAGTAACAGTATTGCCGTTGAGCTTTATGCTCCCCTTTCCTTCGGTATTATATTTTCTGGTGATAATGAGCTCGCCGTCGCTCTCTATATCGAGCTCCTCGAGCGCCTTTGCCGCCGCAGAGCCCGGCGCAACGGAAAATTCGCCGCGGACAGACGCCTCGGCCGCTCCGTAGCGAATCATATTTTTGTCAGCCTTGCTGCCGAGCACAAAATTGAGCGAATCCAGAATTACCGACTTGCCCGAGCCCGTTTCACCCGAAAGAATATTCAGGTTTGCGCCGAATTCTATGTCTGCGCTCTCTATAAGCGCAATATTTTTTATCGCCAGTCTTTCAAGCATAATTCAAATTACAAAAGGTATTCTTTGAGTTTGTCTACAACGGCGGGCGTATGCTCGTTGCTGTCTACAATGACGAGCACGGTATCATCGCCGGCCACGCAACCGATTATGTCTTCTATCTGCAACGCATCGACGAACGAGCCGCCGCTCTGACCGTTGCCGCGCATAGTTTTAATAACTATGAGATTGTTTGCATAATTTATGCTGAGTACGCATTCGCGGAAGAGATTGAGCATTCTCGGACTTAGCTCTTCCTGCGTCGCCTCAAGGCTTGCATACTTGTATTTTTTGATGGAACCTGCAACTTTATATAGTTTCAAATCTTTTATATCGCGCGAAACCGTTGCCTGGGTGACGTTGAAATTGAGCTTTACGAGCTCGTTGCACAGCTCTTCCTGCGTTTCAATCTCGTTTTTTGAAATAATTTCGAGTATTTTGGCTTGCCTTGCGTTTCTGTACACTTATCTGCTCCATTTGCTGAGTTTAGACAGCAATTTATCAAAGAAATTAACTTTATCCGAAACGATAAATTCGGTATAATACTCCGACTTGGTGATTCTTGCTTCAACGAAAGATTCAAATTCGCCGACGACGATTCCGTCGACCGACACGTTGACAGACGTGTTTTCCTTATTATAATAGACCTTAAGCTCCGATTTATCGGAATACACAATCGGGCGGGAATGAAGGGAATGCGCGCACAGCGGCGTGAGTATGAACGCATTTATATCGGGCGTGAGAACGGAACCGCCCGCCGCCAAAGAATATGCCGTCGAACCCGTAGGCGTGCTCACAATCAGCCCGTCGGATAAATAATTATCGACAAGCGACCCGTCGATTGTGGCTGAAATATTTATAGTATTGCTGTATTTGTTGCCGTAGGTGCTGCGCTGAATGACGAAATCGTTGAGCGCGAGATACTTCTTTCCCCCGACCTCAACGGAAAGCATTATGCGTTTTTCGGTGGAATAACCGCCGCTGCAAAGAAGGTCGACCGCCTCGTCGAGCTTATCCTGCTCGAATTCGGCGAGAAATCCCATATGCCCGTAATTTATGCCCATTATTTTAACGCCGCGACGGGCGCATTCGGCGGCTACCATAAGGATAGTGCCGTCTCCGCCGAGCACCATAAGGATATCGACCCCGTCCAAATCGTCCGGCGAGCAGACAGCCGAGCATGAAATGCCGAAGGAGGCAAGTTTCTCCTTTATCCTGCCGATAAGTTTTAAATTATCGGGCAGATAGTTCTTGTTGAAATAAATCCCCACTTTCATAACGCAATCATTATACAGCATTTTATGCAAATATGCAATAAAGTCCGCAGATATTTTTTAATCTGCGGACTTTTTTATGACACTTAGCATTTTTACAGTTTTACGCCCTTTATCAGCCCGTCAAAAGGCAACGGAGCGCCTTCCTTTTCAAGCTGCACGACGTATTCAAGATTTTTGCCCTTTATCTCGGGCGCGTTCGTCAGCGCCACGGGCGCGAGAGAACATTTTACGGCAAAGTCGTAAATCTTTTTTATAATCTGCCTGTGTTTGTCGGCGCCGCGCACGATACCGTTTTTGCCTACCGACCTGCTCTCGCATTCAAACTGCGGTTTTATGAGCGCAAGCACGCTTTTTGCGTGACATAGTACTTCGCTAACGGCCTCTAATATATATGTGAGCGATATAAAGCTGACGTCGATGGTTATCCCGTCGAGCTCCTCCGCAAAAAGGTCTTTGCTTAAGTTTCGGGCATTGAAATTATCGATAACGACTATATTTTTGCCGAGCAGGCTCTTATCGAGCTGACTTTCGCCGACATCTATGCAATACACTTTCTTTGCCCCCGCCTTTAAAAGGCAGTCGGTGAATCCTCCCGTGCTCGCTCCGATATCGGCAAAAATCTTACCTTCCGGAGAATACCCGAAATCCGACAGCGCCTTAGCGAGTTTATAGCCACCGGCCGAAACGAACGACTGTCCGCTATCCGAAACGGCTATATCGTCATCGGGCTTTACAGTATATGAAGCCGGCTGAACTTTTCCGTTAACCGTAACGCAGCCGCGCTCAATCGCGGCCGCCGCCCTGCTGCGCGAACCGAATTTTTCTGCAAGAAATTTATCCAGCCTCATTTCAGCCCCGCAACGTATGCGGCAATATCGGCTACATTCAGGCCGTAGTCGTCCATAAGTTCGCCGACGCCGCCGTGTTCGATGAATTTATCGCAATAGGCAAAGTTCTTTACGCGCCTGTCGCTGTCGGAAAACCTCACGGCGATGAGCGAACCGAATCCGCCAGCAAGAACATTGTCCTCAACGGTAACTATGTATTTCTCTTTTAACGAAGCAAGCATCCCGTCGTCGAGAGGTTTAACAAACCTCGCGTTTATAATCTTTGCAAAAACGCCGCTCTCCGCTGCGATATCGGCCGCCCGCACGGCGCGTCGGATGGCACGCTCGCCGCAGGCAAGTATTGCAACTTTGTCGTCGCCTTCGCGCAGAACTTCCCACTTTCCGGCCTCTATTTCGGTCGTTTTTCCGAATGTGTGCACACCGTTGCGGGGATAGCGGATTGCGAGCGGGGAATTATATGCGGCGCTGAATTCGAGCATTGCCGCAAATTCATTCTTATCCTTCGGCACCGCTATCGTAAGGTTTGGTATCATCGAAAGGTACGACAGGTCGAACACGCCCTGGTGCGTTTCGCCGTCCGCGCCGGATATTCCCGCGCGGTCGACGCAAAAAGTTACCGGCAGATTCTGCCCGCACACGTCGGTCACTATCTCGTCGAAGGAACGCTGCAAAAAAGTTGAATATACCGCAAAGTATGGTTTAAAGCCCTGCGTCGCCATTGCCGCGCATAAAACCGCGGCGTGTTCCTCGCAGATGCCGACGTCGAACGAGCGTTCGGGATAGCGTGAAAAAAACCCGGAAAGCCCCAGACTTCCCGTCATCGCCGCCGTTACGGCAACTATTTTATCATTATTCCGGGCAAGTTCGCAAAGTTTTTCCCCGAGAATCTGCGAATATTCGACCGAGGCGGCTATCGGCTTTCTGTCGCCTATGCCGTGGGTGGCTTCGGGATTATCCTCGCAGAAACTGTACCCCTTGCCCTTTTTGGTCATAACGTGCATTATGACCGAACCGTGTTTGAGCTTTTCCCTGACGAGTTTAAGTTCATTTATCATCTCGTTAACGTCGTTTCCGTTGTAAACGCCGTCGTATTCGAGTCCGAAACGCTCAAAAATGCCCGCCCTGCGATTTTTATGATATCTTTCCTCAACGTCGTTTTTAAGCGCTTCGAGGTATTCGTGCATGCTCCCGACCGTGGGCGATATAGACATTCCGTTGTCGTTGAGTATAACGAGAATGTTGGTATCGAGCTGTTTCAGACTGACGAGCGCCTCATAGACGAGCCCGTTATTGAACGAACCGTCGCCGATAACGGCGATTACGTTAAAGTTCCTGCCCGCAAGGTCGCGCGCCTTGGCTATGCCGAGAGCTGCTGAAATCGACGTGCCCGCATGCCCTGTGTTGTAGCAGTCGTACGCGCTCTCTTCCCTCTTTGGAAAGCCCGAAAGCCCGCCGCGGCGGCGCAGTGCGGCAAAGCCGCTCTCTCTTCCCGTAAGCATTTTATGCGCGTAACACTGGTGTCCGACGTCGAAAATGAGCTTATCTTCGGGAAAATCAAACACATAATGCAGGGCGACGGTGAGCTCCACCATGCCCAGATTGGACGAGAGATGCCCGCCGTTTTCCATTACCGATTTAATTATCTTTTTGCGGAGCTCTTCGCAAAGTGCTTCAAGCTGTTCGCCGTTCATGGCTTTGAGCTGTGCGCCCGTTATGTTATCGAACATTAACTTTCCTTATAACAAATCACTTTTCCTTCACGAAGAAGGTTGTAAACCGCGCGAATCCGAACGCAATTTTGCTGTTATATTTTATAGATATAGGTTTGCCGAACGCCTTGCCGCCGACGGTGAGCGCGCCTATCACCGCGCTTATGAGTATGGAAATAACCATGCCCTCTATCAAATCGTTCACCACAAAGTAGCCCGCAAGCACAGCGCCCGCAGAACCGCTTATAATGCCGCATATATCGCCGATTACGTCGGAAAAGATGCTCGCAATCTTTTCGGAGTGTTTGCAAAACGTTACGGCGCGCTTCGCTCCCCTTATCTTTCTCGACGCCATGGCGTTGAACCCGTCGACGTCGCACGAAACTACGGCGTTGGCTATAATGTCGCAGCCGACGTTTAAAACGAGCAGCACCGCCAGCACTATTATACATACGTAAACGGGGCTGTCGTTTACGGCAATTTCGGTGAGAAAGCTGAAAAGTACGCTTAAAAAGAACGAAAGAACGAGGATTGTAAGCCCCCAGCTAAGCCATACGGGCACTTTCTTTTTCTTCTTTCCCCTGTGTTTTTTTGCGTTTTTGTTTCGGGCTTCTCCCGCCTTATCCTTCGTTTCGCGCGTTTCCACCCGATTATCTTCGCCGCCATGCGAAGAATTGCTTCCGCCTGCCGCGCCGCCGTCTTTCACGCTTTGTAAAGGCACAGCTTCGTTTTGGCCCGCCGGGTTGGCCTCATTACCATTTTTCATACTATTTTCCGTTTAAATAAAATACGCACAAATATCTTGTGCGTAAAAAAGTGAATATAGAGTGGCTTATATTAAATAAACTTTGCGGCTTTAGGTTCGGTAGGATTTCCCCCGCGCCCACTTCCCGTCACCGAAGAAGCAGTTTCCTTTTAAGAGCGCAGACGCACAGTCTCCACATGCGCAACCGAATCGCCACTGAGTCCACACCGTAATCTCTAATACGTTGACAGTCTAGAAGCTTTCCTTGACAGCTGATGCAGGGTTTATCCTCTTTTGCAAAACCAATTTCAAACAGCGATAGCGCATCCGGCGTGGCCGCGCCAAAAGCGCTTTGTTCTGTTATCCGCTGATTTCACTCAAGGCAGGCTACTCTGTGCCGAGCTTGCGCCCGGCGACAGGTGTATCCGCAAAACAAATTGCGGCCTCCGCGGTAAATGGGTTGGCTGTCATATGCCGTTATGCAGTTCCCATAAACCTTTACTCCCAGCACCCACCCGCTTTTGGGCAAAGCAAGCAGATACCAGAAACTTCATAGATATGCCCTACGACGGTCTTTTAACCCCGCCTTCACTTCTGCAACACCTGACTAGAATACTGCGCCACTGAATATTACTATTAATATATTAACATACCGCGCAAAAAATGTCAAATAAATTTTTTTATCCTTCGCGGTAACGCACGAACGACACGACGTCCTTGAAAAACCTCGTATCCCCGTCGATTCCTTCGAGCATTTTAAGGCATCTGTCGAACATTATATCGGCATAAACACGGCACTGTTCGGCGCCGTAGAAAGTGACGTAGGTAAGTTTGTTCTCCTCCTTGTCCTTTCCCGAAGTTTTGCCGAGGTGCTCGAAATTGCCCTCCTCGTCGAGTATGTCGTCCACGAGCTGGAAGAGCCTGCCGAGGTCCTCGCCGAACTGACGGAGTTCGAGAAAATTTTTGCCCCCCGCGAGTATTGCGGGCACGGCGACGGCGGCGGAGATGAGTTTACCCGTTTTGTTTGCGACTATAAAGTCGAGCATGTCGCCGTCTTTTATGCCCTTTTCGGCACAATAAAGGTCGGCAGACTGCCCCGCAATCATACCCGTTACTCCTGCGCAGCCGCACATGAATTTTGCGGCGTCGGCAAAGAGCTTGCCGTCGGCACAGCGCTCGAACAGAATGTAATACGCCGTATTCAGCAACCCGTCGCCCGCAAGGACGGCATTGCCCGCCCCGAACATCTTATGGTTTGAGGGCCTGCCGCGCCTGAAATCGTCGTTGTCCATCTCGGGAAGGTCGTCGTGAATGAGCGAATACGTGTGTATCAGCTCCAGCGCGAGAGCGTAGTCCTCCACGCCGCAATTCTGCGCGCCGACGAGGTCGGCCGCCGCGAGCATGAGAACGGGGCGGACGCGCTTGCCGCCGCTCTTCAAACTATATTTTAAACTATCGTCCAGAATCTGCGGGCGGCAGGTAAGTTCTTCATAAAACCTTTTCAGCCGTACCTCGAACGCGGAAAGATATTCCCCGTATTTTTCCTTGAATGAATACAAATTAAATCAGCTCCTCGTCGCGGAAAGATATGTATTGTACATCAGCATCGTGATGGTCATCGGCCCTACGCCGCCGGGCACGGGCGTTATATACGAGCACTTTTCTTTTACGTTTTCAAAATCGACGTCGCCGCAGAGCTTGCCGTTTTCGTCGCGGTTCATTCCCACGTCGATGACGACGGCTCCTTCCTTTATCATATCGGCGGTGATATATTTCGCCCTGCCAATCGCCGCAACCACGATATCCGCCCCGAGGCATTTTTCTTTAAGGTCGCGCGTTTTGCTGTGGCAGAGCGTAACCGTGGCGTTTGCGTTGGTAAGCAGCATAGCCATGGGCTTGCCCACGATATTTGAACGCCCGATAACGACGGCGTTTTTTCTGGAAAGCGAAATGTTTTCGCTCTCGAACATCTTCATTACGCCGTTCGGCGTGCACGCCACGAGGCAGGGTTCGCCCATACAGAGTTTTCCCATATTTTCGGCGGAAAAACCGTCGACGTCCTTTGAAAACGGGATGAGCGAGAGTATTTTATCGGCGTCGAGATGAGCGGGAAGAGGAAGCTGGACGAGAATGCCGTTTATCTTGTTGTCAACGGCAAGGCTTCTCACAAGCTCTTCCACCCTCGCCTGGGGCGTATCTTTGTCAAGACGGTAGGCATATGACTTTATCCCCACCTCATCGCAAGCCTTTATCTTATTGCGCACATAGACTTGCGACGCGGGGTCCTCGCCCACGAGAATGACGGCAAGTCCTATCTCCCTGCCATTCTCCTCCTTGTACGCCGCTACTTTTGCGGCTATATCGGCGCGCATGGCCTGCGCAAGTTTTTTTCCGTCGATAAGTTTATACATTGTTGCAACCTCCCTTGCCGCAGATAAGGCTGTCCCGCCCCGTGCGGGGCGCACAAAAATCAACCCTTCCCGGCTATCACAGACGAAAGAATGCCGCTTATGAACGACGCCGACTTTTCGGAAGAATAGCGCGAGGCGATATTTGCAGCCTCGCTCACCGCAACCTTGTCGGGAACGTCGTCGCAGTACAGAATTTCCGCAACCGCGATAAAGAGAATGCTCTTATCGGCGGGAAAAATTCTCGTTTCGGGGAAGGCCATCGATTTATTGTCGATTACTTCCGAGATTTCGGTCGAATGCTTTTCGATGAGCGATAAAATTCTGTCGCAGTATTTAACGTCGTCCTCGTTGAGTTCGCCTGCCTTGTACATGCCGTTTTTAAAGCTCTTGTCCACGGGGCGCACGAACTGCGAGGAAAATAAAATTTTGAATAAGGTTTCTCTTGCCTTTGCTCTCATAAGTACCTGCAAAAAGTAAAATATTCCCTTTGCTGAATTTAGGACAAAGGGAATATTTTTGATTACGCTAAGTTATCAGGGAAATCCACGTCCTGAATATGCACGTTAATTTTATCCACTTTGAATTTCGTCATGGATTCTACGTTGTGCTTGATTGACTGCTGAATGCGGAAGGCGAGCGACGCCACGTTGTAGCCGTAGTCTACTTTAACGCTTACGTCGGCAACGATGCCGTTCTTTTCGAATTCGAGCTTAACGCCCTTGTTTTTCGTGTTAAGAAGCGATACTCCGTCGACTTCATTGATGGCAAGCGCAACGATGCCGTCGACAATGCCCGAATCGTATGTTATTTTGCCCTTCTGATTCTGCGTAGGGTCGTGCCTGAGATGTGCCATAGTCATTTCTCCTGTATTATGATTATAGCACATACTGCCGCGTTTTGCAACAGGCTTTTATCAAATTTCCGAATAAACGGGCATAATAATTATGTTTCCCGCCGCAACGCCTGCCTCGTTTCTGAGCATATCGTATATCGAGAGCGCCGTGTCCATGGTAAGTTCGTCGGAATTGATGAATACGTTTACGTTTTCGGACTCGACTCCGATAGATACCACCGCATCGGAAAAGCCGAGCGATTTAATCATCGTTTCGAGCTGAAGCTCCTGCTCCATAACTTCGACGATTTGCATCTTCATGGCAACCGCGTCGGCATACTCTTCGCTGGTTTCGTCGTAGAGCGCGATGATGCTGTCGAGCTGAACGAGTTCTTCGCTCCTCGTCGTCGTGCGTTCGGAGCGGTAGGTTGCAAAGTAGTTTGCAGTCGCGGTAACGTCGTCGCCCGAGGCGGCGGTGTTCTGCGCAAGCAGAACGTTCAGCACTGCGGTGAGCGCCAGCAGGAATACGAGAGACGACATTACGATAATTTTCTTTTTCTTTGACATAAATTTCTCCTTACATTGAATATATCGCAATAATATTTTTATTTATATTAAGCGCCGTGGAAACGGCGTTCAATATATCGTTTCTTACCACTATCCGGTCGGCGCCGTCGCAAACGATGACCACTCCGGCGATAACCCCTTCCTCCTCGGTGACCATAACCTCAACCGTCCCCACCCCGTCCATGCTCTCCAAAAGCGCGGTAAGACGAAGCTCGGTGTCGGACTTTGCAGCGTCGGAGAAAGCGCCCGTACTTTCGCTGCCGCCGAAAAACAGAAACACCGCAAGAATTAAAAGCGCGATTAAAAGGACGACCAGAATTATCTTTTTCTTTTCTTTGAACCATTCGCTAAGCGCTTTCATATACAGTTATATTTATATAGTCGGCTTTCTCCAAATATTCATAAATTTTATCCGCCAAATCGCCATACGACCCGATAAGACAAACTTCCACGCTTTTCGCATAAAATCCATCGTCGCCGTAGGCTATCTCGACCGTGCAGTCAGACTGCGCGGAGAACTCCTCCTTTATGCACTCCTCGAGCGCGGCGCTCTGGTTTTCGGAGTATACATTACAGATGTATTCGTAATCCACCATATCGTCGAACTGTTCGTCTGAAATTGAGAACAGGTTGGCGAGCGGCGATATAAGAATGCCGATGCACACTATCCGGAGGACGAACGTTATCGTTTTATTGAGTTTTCCCTGCGGTATGATGAACGATACCACGACGGAGAGAAACACCGCGCCGCAGGCGGTAACCAGATATGCCGTCATATAAAACTGTTCGCCGAATTAATCATCAGCATTATTACGAGAAGATACATAAAACCTACGGTTAAAAGCCCAGCGATGAAATACTCGGTGTCGGAAGACAGGTCGGAAAAGAGCGAATAGAGCTCGTTTTCCCCCGCCGCCTGAACGATTGCGCCCACAACCTTTAACAGAATGGAAAAGGCGATGAGGAGAATCAGCGGCGAGGCAATCTGCATTATGAGAAGTACTATGCCGCACACACCGACGGAATTTTTTATCAGCAGCCCCGCCGCAGTGAGGAGGTCGAACCCTCCCGATAAAAATCCACCTACAATCGGCACTGAGTTGCCTATTATGTATTTTGTCGCCTTGAATATCACTCCGTCGAAGAGCGAAGTCGCCGAACTCTGCACGGTTAAAAATACGCTGAACACCGTTACCGTAATGCCGAGCGTCCACTTCATTATGCTCTTTAACAGCTTGGATATCCCCGTGAAGGAAATCTGCGGGTTTATCTTCGACATAAAGTTGAGCACCGCCGCCGCTATCGCCGCAGGGAATATGAAACCGTTTATTATTTCCACCGCCCCGCCCGAAAGAAATACCGCCGAGGGCTGGTAAATTGCCGCCGAGCCCGTCCCGCCCGTAAGCACGGTTAAAGTCACGAGCAGGGGCGTTATGATTTCCATCTGCTTCTGCAGTGCCGTTACGCTATTTATACATTCCCCCACGACCTCAACGAGCGCCGTGGACACGATTACCACAATCAGCGAATAGCAGGCAAGCTTTACGATGCGCGAAGTCGACTTTCCGAGCACGTTACCCTCCGCGCTCGAAAATATCGCGCACAAAAGGGCTATCGCCGCAACTTCGGCAAACGCAGGCAACAGAGATACTACGTCGGAAAACACAACTGAGAGAATTTCGGTTATATAACTTCCGTAGTCGGTGCCTATATTGCCGTTTATCAGATAGCGTATAATCTCCCCGGCATTGTCGCCGAAATTAAAGAGATAGCTGTCGGAATTTTCGTCGAGATATTTCTGCAACTGGGAAAGGTCGAGCCCGCCGAGCACTTCCTCGATATTCTGCGCGAGCTCCTGCTCCCCGTCGCTCTCCTCGGCGGCCGCGCTGAGCGCGGGCAGCCCGAACACTATGAGAAAAAAACAGACGACGGCAAAGACAACGGCGACTCTGCGCTTTGAAAAAGCAAATTTCATACAAGACCTATGAGCGACATGATGACGTCGTACAGACTTTTGAGTATCGGAACCGATACGAGGAAGATTACAATCCTTCCGCACATTATGAGCTTGTCCGCAAGGCTTTCAAATCCCAAATCTTTTACCGACGCCGCCGTCAGCTCGACGATATAGCCTATGCCGATGATTTTAAAAATAACCCGAATAACCGAATTGCTTATCCCCGTCTGCTCGGAAAATTCGCGCAGCAGCTCGAAGCTCTGCGAAACGTAGTCGAACGCATACAAAATCATCAGAACTCCGCCCGCCGCAATGCACAGCGGCGTGAGTTCAGACTTATGTGCTTTTAAAATAAGCGCGCTCACCGCAGTTACAGCGGCAATGGCGCATAACCTGAGAATTACCATCAGAACAGATTAAACAGCTCGCGAACCTGCTCGAACAGGTCGGCAATCATCGATATCACCGCGGCGAGTACAATTATCAGCCCGACGAGGCTGACAATAGTGGCAATGTCGTCCCTGTCAGACTTTTTGAGCACCTGACAGATTATCGTCACGATTATGCCTACCGCGGCTATTTTAAAGATTATGCTAATATCCATTTACGCAAGAAGAACGGCAATCAGCACGCCGAGCATTAAAAAAATTTTGACGTACAGAGAGCTGTATTTTTTATAATCGGCAAAACTTTCATCCTTGTGTTTCTTGATATAAGCTTTGCGCTCGTTGAGATAGTCAATCTGCGAGGACGCGTCGGTGGAGCCGAGGTTTGAGGCATAATTTTTTAAAAATTTGCCGTCGGCGCCCTTTAAAACGGGCTTACCCGCCAGAACTTCGCCCATATATTTAAACCCGCCGCACAACGATTTCATGTCTTCCCTTCCGAATTTTAAATTCAAAAGCAACAGCTCGTTATATTCGTACAGTTCCGAATATACCGCCGCCCTCTTCTTTTTTTCCGCCGAAAGCAGAACGCCCGCAAACGTCGTCAGCACGATTATCGCTATAAGGATTAAAACTTTTATCATAGATTTCAGGTTTTAAGTTAATGCCGTTGAGTTTTACGTACCGGTCGAACGGCAACGTCTGCAAATATGCGCGTTCGCACACGTGCGACGAGGCTAATACGTCTATCCCGCAGTCGCGCGCGAACTTCACCGCCGCGCAGTCGCTCTCCCCGTACAGCTCGTCCGTAACGATGAGTTCGGGTTTCATTGCCCTTATCGCGCTCTTTACCGACGGAAGCTTGTCGCAGCTTTTAACGATATCCACCGTTTCTCCCAAATCGTAGCTTTCCCCCGCACCGCCTATCTCGTTACGCGCGTCGAGCACCAGCACGTTTATTCTGTATTCGCGCGAAATGCGCGCCGTCAAATCGCGGAGCATGGTCGTCTTGCCGCACCCGGGGCGGGAAAAGAGCAGAACGCTGGTTATTCCGTCTTTGAACAGCGCCGAATACACGGCGTTTGAACAGCCCTCCGCCCTGTGCGGTATCCTGATATTGAGCGAAGTCGCGCGGGCGATGGTCTTAACGTCCCCGTTTTCCGTGACGTACTCGCCGGCAACGCCTATGCGCACCCCTCCGCCCACCGTTATAAAACCCTGTTTGAGCTCCTCGGCATAGCTGTAAACGCAGCCGCTCATGGCCTTAAAAAGTATGTCCGCAACGTCGCCGCATAAAATTGCGCCGTTGCGCCTCTCGGTCACTCCGCCTGCGCCTAAATATTTATATTCGCCGCGGTACTCGATAATTACAGGCTGTCCCCTTCTCAATCTTATTTCTGTAAGGTAGTTTAAATTGAGATTGTTTACCGCGGCAAGTATTCCGCCCGGCAGAAAAGTGAGTTCCATAATCATAATTTATTAATGAAAGCATAAAAAAAGAACGGCAAGTCACGCCGCGCCAAAAATTTTTACAAAAGAAGCCGCGCGCCGGAACTTCCGGCGCGCGGCAAATTTTAAAGCTAAATGTTATTTTACGAAATCCCCGAGCATTTTGAGGTCGTTTTCGATGAGTTTGTTCTGTTCGTCGTTATCGAGCTTTTTATAGGAGAGCAGTGCAAGAAGATAAATCTGGTAAGCGGCAAATTTCTGCTTTTCCTCGTCGGCGTCCTTTAACTTTTCAACGACGGGGTTGGCAAGGTTTACCACGAGCGTCTTTGCGGGCTCTCCTTCCGACATGCCGTAAATCTGACCCATCTCGGAATAGCGGCGCATTATCTCGTCCACGTTTATCACAGCGGGTATCGAGCGGTTTTTGAGCCTTTCGGTTTTTATCGTGAGCTTTTCGTCGCCGATTGCCTGCTTGAATATATCTGCAATCACGCTGTCCTCGGCGGCGCCTTCTTCGCGCAGAGCGCCGTCGACATCGGCGTCGATGCGTGCAAATTTAACTTTGTCGGGCATCTTATATTCGAGGAACGTTATAAAGTGCGGGTCGATATACGAATTGTCGCATACCATGGCGTTGAGCCCCGCCTCTTTGAACATTCTTATATACTGCGCCTGGCGGAGTTCGTCGGAAACATAGTAGACGGTTTTAATTTCAGGCTTCTTTCCCTCTTCTTTCTTATCAGCGTTCCCGCCGCCTTCCGCCGTTTCGCCGCTTTCTGCATTTTCGTGCTCGCCTATATATTCGTTGAGGCTGCGGTATTTGCCGTCGAGGTCTTTATAGATTATTATATCCTTGACTTTATCATAGAAATCGTTGTCCTTTATGCAGCCGAATTTGATAAAGTTTGCAATGTCGTTCCAGCACTCCTCGTATTTGGGTCTGTCGTTTTTGAAGAGCGATATGAGCTTATCGGCAACCTTTTTGGTTATGTGCTTGGATATCTTCTGCACTTCCCTGTCGTTCTGCAAAAAGCTGCGGGAAACGTTGAGAGGAATGTCGGGGCAGTCGATGACGCCGTTTAAGAGCATGAGGAACTCGGGAATGACTTCCTTTATGTTATCGGCAATGAACACCTGGTTGCAGTAGAGCTTTACCATGCCGCGCTCAAGCTCGAGCTTGTTGCGCGTTTTGGGGAAATAGAGTATACCTTTGAGTCTGAAAGGATAGTCCATGTTGAGGTGCACCCAGAAGAGCGGCTCGTTGAAATCCATGAACGTATCCGTGTAGAACTTTTTATACTCCTCGTCGGTGCAATCCTTGGGATTCTTCGTATAAAGCGGCGCCGTATCGTTAAGGGGCTTATCGTTGCCGTCGCCCTTATAGGAAAGGTAAATATTGTAGGGCATGAACGAGCAGTACTTTCTTATCAGGGTGCGGATAACGCTCTCGTCGAGGAACTCCTTCTCCCCGTCGGAAATATGCATTACGATTTTCGTGCCGCGCCCCTCTTTGCCGCACTCCTCAATCGAATAGGTCGAGTTGCCGTCGGACTCCCAGTGCACGGCAGGTTCGCCCTTATACGACTTGGTGAAAATTTCGACGTTCTCCGAAACCATATACGCCGAATAGAAGCCGAGACCGAAGTGACCGATAATGCCGTCGCCGCCCGCCTTTTCATATTTGGAAAGGAAGTCGGAAGCGCCGGAGAATGCAATCTGGGTGATGTAGTTCTCCACCTCATCCTCAGTCATGCCTATGCCGTTATCTTCGACGGTGAGCGTTTTGGCGTCTTTATCGACGGAAATTTTTACGCACAGCTCCGAGCCGTCGTCGTTAGCCTCGCCCATGTCGACGAGCTTTTTGAATTTTGTTATGGCATCGATGCCGTTGGCGACAATCTCCCTGAGGAAAATATCCTTATCGGAGTAGAGCCACTTTTTTATAATCGGCATCATGTTTTCGCTTGAAATCTTTATGTTGCCTTCTCTTTTCATACAAAGAATACCTCCGTAACATAACCAAGTCAAAGTAATCAGAATCAGCTCTTTAAGGGTGCGTAGCAATTTAAAAGGCGCAGATTGTATATAACGCAATATACGCTGTAATACGCGCCTTTTAAATCCGGTTCGGCTTATTTTGACTTGGTTAACATTTATTTTATAACCCTTACCGCTCCGCGCTAAACTCATATTATTCCGATAAAAGTTGTTTTTTCACAGTTTTTTATGTGAAAAATCATGCCGTCAGCCAGCATACGTTTCAGATACAAAAAAGGCTCCGCATGTTGTGCGGAGCCGAAATAATTTTGATTACTTGTTCTTCTTTGCGTTTGCAAGGATATCGGCAAGCGAAGTGGAAACGGAAGCGCCCTCGCTCCAGCTGCTCATTTCGCCGTCGTCCCTTCTGGGAGCCCTGCGCCTTGCAGGTCTCTCTTCGCCCTCTTCGCGGGGAGCACGGGGTTTGCGCTCTGCTTCGGGAAGAAGAGCCTTTATGGAGAGGTTCATCTTCTTAGCAGCGGTGTCGAGAGCCATAATCTTGGCGTCGACTTCGTCGCCGACATTGAGAACGCTTGCAGGAGTTTCGATTCTCTCGTGGCTTATCTGGGATACGTGAACGAGACCGTCGATACCTTTTTCAACTTCAACGAATGCGCCGAAAGGAACAATCCTTACGACTTTGCCGTGTACAACGTCGCCTACGGCATACTTTTCAGCCGCAAGGTCCCAAGGCTGGGGCTGAAGCTGCTTGTAGCCGATAGAAACTTTCTTGTTCTCTTTGTCTACTTTAAGAACGAGGAAGTTATAGGTTTTGCCGATTTCAAGAACGTCGGTTACGTTCTCGACGGGCGTCCACGACAGGTCGGAGATGTGCGCAAGGCAATCGAAACCGTTGACGGAAACGAACGCGCCGAAAGAGGTTACCCTTTCAACCTTGCCTTCAACCGTATCGCCTGCATTTATCGAAGAGAAGAAAGCCTCTTCCTTTGCGGCTTTTGCAGCCTCGCGGGCGTCTCTCTCTTCCTGGAGAATAACGCGCTGGGAAGCGATTATTTCCTTTCTTCTCGAATCTTTCTTAATCTCGAGCGCGCGGAGCCTTAAAGTTTTGCCTTCGTACTTGGAAAGGTCTTTAACATATCCGGGGCGGATTTCCTTTGCGGGCACGAATACCTGATAGGTACCCATATTTGCGGTGAGGCCGCCTTTGTTGAAGCCCGTGCAGGTTACGGTGAATTCCTTGCCCGCGGCAATCTCTGCGCTCATAGCTTCTTCTTCCTGAAGAAGTTTTATCATCTTCTGGGAAAGCTTTAAAGAGGGACGGAGTTCAACGACGAGCAGTTCAATCTGTTCGCCGACCTTTCCCGCGTAGTCGGCTGCGTTGTATTCTCCGCAATCAAGTTCGTCTTTGGAAAGCAGAATTTCCGACTTGGAGAAAGGAAGCAGAATTTTAAGCCCCTCGTCCGTTGCTTCGGATATGGTGGCCTTTACTATCTGACCTTTCTTGAACTTCGACTCGCTGTCTATCTTGGCAACTACTGCGTCCATGGGGTTGGAGGAAACTTCCTCTTTTACCTCTTCGGTTACAGCCGCGGGCGCCTGAACTTCAGCCGCTTCGGCTACAACTTTTTCTTCTTCGGCAGACTCGGTTGCCTTAACTTCTGTGCTAACTTCTTCCATCTTTAAAAGAACCTCCCGGGTTTGGGCATCCGGGGTTGATGCCCCTGAAACGATACCTACATTTAAAAAATTTTTTAATACGGAGTAGTCGAAATCCGTCGCGTTTGCAAGCCTGAAAACATGCGCGCATTTCTTTGAAGCGACCTCGAACAGCTTATTCGTATTGCTGCTGTTTAGTCCGCCGATTACGAGAACCGCATCGCACTTTTCTGCAATTTCTTCGGCTTCCGACTGACGTCCTATAGTAGTATAACAAATAGTTTTGAAAACGGCAACTGTTTTTTCACGCTGTTTTTTTATATTTTCTATTATTTTTTCAAATTTTTCAACCGAAAAGGTCGTTTGGGACACTACACAGACGTCTTTCCCCCCAAGGTCGGGCAGAGGACTTTCCACCGAGCTTATAACATGGGCCGAATTGCCGCACCATCCCTGCAAACCCACTACTTCGGGATGCGTGGGTTCGCCGATAATAATTATTTCCTTTCCGAGCGCATGTTGTTCGCGCACGATGTTCTGGGTTTTGCGCACGAATTCGCAGGTACAGTCGAGCACCTTGATTCCGCGCCTTTCGCACTCGCCGTAAAAGCTCTCGGGAACGCCGTGCGAACGGAAAATGACGGTTGCTCCGTCGGGAACTTCGCCGAGGCTGCCGACAGACTTTACGCCCCTCTTTTCGATGCTCTCTATAACTTCCTTGTTATGGATTATTTCGCCCAGAACAAAAGTATTGCGGCCGTCTGCGTGCATTGCCGCGTCGACCGCGCGGCGCACACCCCTGCAGAAGCCGCTGTTTTTTGCAAGTATTACGTTCATTTAGTCTTTTTTTGCCTTCTTTTTCTTCTTTTCCGCCTCTGCGGCTAAAAAGTCGGTGCGGGTTTTTACCATCATGTCGCGGAGGCGCTTTTCACAGTCGGCAATCTCCTCTTCGGTTATCTTTTTGCCGTAGTATTCGGGAAATTCCACGGGGGCGCCGAAAAATACGTGATTCTTTTTGAACAAGCCTGGTTTGCCCGACTGAACTATGGGAATTATCGGCGTTCTTGTTTTAAGCGCAATCGCGGCAAATCCTCCCTTGAACGGGAGCATGTCGACGTTTTCTTTATTGCGCGTACCCTCGGGGAAAATGAGTATGTTCTCCCCGTTTTTGAGATATTTCATGGCCTGCATTATCGCCTTTACGTCGGAAGCAGAACTGTCGCGGCTCACGGGAATGCACCTGCACTTTATGCAGAACCATTTCAGAAAGCCTCCGTTGTCCCAGAGTTCCTTTTTTGCCATGAAGTGAACAGGCTTATTTATCGCTGCGCAGGGATACATTACGTCGAGCATGCTGAAATGGTTGCACAGCATTATATAAGGTCTGTCTTCATACTTTTCGACTGCATTGTGCCTTTTGTAGGGCACGAATACCCTTAAAATTTTTTCGGCAAAACGGAGAAAGGCAAACCAGCGCACGAAAGCCCTGTCGGCCCGCTCCTGTTTTTTGCGCTCTTTTTCCTTGAGTTTATGTGTTTTTTCAGCGTTTTCTGTTTCCATACTCAAATTTTTTCCTGAATTTTATTCTTTATAAACCCGACCGCCTCTTCGGGGGTCATGGAAGAAGTATCGACGACTACGGCGTCCTCCGCACAGCGCAGCGGGGCAATCTCCCTCTCGCTGTCGCGCTTGTCGCGCTCGCGGATTTCTTTTACTATATTTTCGTAAGAGACATCGTATCCCTTCGCCCTGTCCTCGTCGTAGCGGCGCTTTGCGCGGACCTCGACCGACGCGGTCACATAAAATTTATGTTCGGTATTGGGCAGAACGTTCGTTCCGATATCTCTGCCGTCCATCACGCACGACATCATCGCAGCGATGCGGCGCTGCATTTCGACCATCTTCCGCCTTACGCAGCCGTATGCAGAAACTTTTGACGCAAGGCCGGATATTTCGGGACGGCGTATCTCCTCCGATACGTCCTTGCCGCCGAGCACGGTAATCTGCCTGCCGCCCGAATACTCTATTTTCAGGTCGATATCGTCCATAACCGCCTTTACGGCGCTCTCGTCCGACAAATCTATCCCCCTGTTTACGCATTCGAGCGCACAGGCGCGGTACATTGCGCCCGTATCGAGATACAGAATATTTAACTCTCTGGCGAGGTTTTTGGCCGCGGTGCTCTTACCGCTCCCTGCGGGGCCGTCGAGCGCGATGACGAGCTTTTTGGTAATGTCGCGCCTTAAATTTGCTGCGCCGCGGAGATATACGGGCACAGGCTTTTTGTCCAATTCGGCGAGAATCATAACTCTTATGCAGAGTTTCAGCGCGCCCTCGATGGTCGGTTCGAGAGAAGAAAAGAGCGGACAGCCGCCGAATCCTGCCTCTCTCGCAGCTTTTGCGGGATAAAACGACGTTATGTCGGCAGTGTTCGAAAGCATTATGCAAACTATGTTTTCAATTTCGAGCCCGTTGGCGCTCTTTATTTCAATGAGAAGTTCTTTAACCGCTCCCCGTATATCCTCCGGGGTATCGGCGGAAATCGTCGTGGCTCCGCGTATGGCAATCATATTTCCCTCCGCCAAAGATGAGTATTAAAATTAAGGTCCAAGAATCCGAAATTGCGAAAGCACTCCGGACTTTTCGCGCTTTTTAAACTTTTGCCGCGGCGCGCCCCGCGGCGTAGCCCGTCGAAAAGGCTATCTGCAGATTGAAGCCGCCCGTGAATGCGTCGCAGTCGAGCACTTCCCCGCAGAAATAAAGCCCCTTTACAAGCTTGCTCTCCATGGTTTTCGGGTCAATCTCTTTGAGGTCGACCCCGCCGCTCGTAACGACGGCCTCTTCAAAGCCCCTGAGCGACAGAAAAAGCATATCAAAATTTTTAATATTTGTCAACAAGGCCAAACGTTCGCCGCGCGTTACGGAATTTACTTTTTTTTCGGGCGCGATTCCGCACCTTTGCAGCACGGGAAGAATCGCCGACGACGGCAGGAGAGCCTTTAAACAGTTGGAAACGTCCTTATTTTTTCGGCGGTAAAATCGCGCAATATGCGCGCGTCGAGCTGTTCGGGCGAAAGCGCGGGTTTGAAATCGAGAACGAGTTTTACATTTTCGTTCTTTTCGCGGTTTATCAGCGCGCTTGCCGTTAAAACAAGCGGCCCCGACGCACCGAAGTGCGTGAACTGCATTTCGCCGAAGAGCTCCTTCTTTAATTTTCCGCCGATATAAACCTTTAAACCTACGTTTTTGAGCGAAAGCCCCTGCATCCCTTTGAAATAATTTTCTTTAAGGTTTACGCCGCACAGCGAGGGCACGGGGACAATGACGTTATGTCCCGCCATGGCGGCAAATTTATACCCGTCGCCGTCGGAACCTGTCGAGGGATAACTCTTCCCGCCCGTGCAAACTATCACTTTATCGAAAAAATACTCACACTTTTCAGTAATTATGCCACGCATAGTACTATTCAAAATGCTTATTTTAAGCACCTTTTCATCAAATCTGAATTCTACGCCCGCGTTTCGGCAATATTTTTCGAGGCACTTGGTAACGTCGCTCGCCTTGTCTGATTCGGGAAAAACTCTGTTCCCTCTCTCTGTTTTAAGTTTAAGGCCGCCCCGTTCGAGATACTCCATAAGCGAACGCGGCGGAAAGGTATATACGGCGCCCGTAAGAAATTTGCCTCCGCGGACGACGTGCGTAAGATATTCCTGCGGGTCGCAGTCGTTGGTTACGTTGCACCTGCCTTTACCGGTTATATATATTTTTTTGCCGCACTTTTCGTTTCTTTCGAATAAGGTCACGTCGGCGCCGCCTTCCGCTGCAGCATGCGCAGCCATAAGTCCGGCGGCTCCTCCGCCTATTACCGCAATTTTCATCTTTACCTTAAAAAGCGGGAACGCGCTCCGCGCTCCCGCCGTTTATAATTATATTTTATACGGGATAAACCCCGTCGGCGTTTTTAGCCATGTCGTTGTCTACGCCCACCTCGCGCGCCTTGCGCCACTTGAAAAAGTTTGTGGAAACTTCGGGGAAGAGCGCATAGCTCAAAACGTCCTCTTCTTTTTCATAGAAGCCGTCTTTCTTCACCTCTTCGGTGAGCTTTTGCATCTCGTCCGACAAAAGGTCGGCGGGACGGCAGGTTATACGCTCCTCGCCGTGCGCCGTGCACAACTTTAAAACTTCCTGCGATACTTCGCCCGGAACCTTGCCATACTTACCCAGAATAAGGTCTTTATACTGCGCGGTAAGCGTTTTGTATCTGCCCGAAAGCACGTTCCAGACGGCCTGCGTGCCGACTATCTGGCTCGACGGCGTAACGAGGGGCGGATATCCGCAGTCATTCCTTACGACAGGAACTTCTTTGAGGCACTCCATAAGTTTATCCTCCTTGCCCGCCGCTTTAAGCTGGCTTATGAGGTTGGAGAGCATACCGCCGGGCACCTGGTAAAGGAGCGTGTTTATGTCTATCTTTCTGACACGCGCAGAGAGATATCCATCCTTTTCAAGCCTTGCCGCAACCTTGTTGAAGTGGTTGACTATCGGCAGGAGCTTGATTATGTCTATGCCCGTATCGTACGGCGTGCCCTTTAAAGTTGCAACCAAAGGTTCGGTCGCGGGATTCGACGTACCGTTTCCGAGCGGCGAGAGGGCACAGTCTACGATGTCTGCCCCCGCCTGTATCGCCATCAGGTTTATCATGTCGCCCGTACCGGTAGTATTGTGCGTGTGCAGGTGCACTTTCGTTTCGGGTCTCAGCTCCTCCTTTATCTTCTTTACGACGTCGTACGCCGTAAAAGGAAGCAGCAGGTTTGCCATATCCTTTATGCAGATATTGTCGGCGCCCATATCTTCGAACGTTTTTGCAAGCTTTACGAAGTATTCCGTCGTATGTACGGGGCTGGTCGTATAGGATATCGCCGCTTCGCACACGCACTTGCCTTCGCCGTACTTCTTTATCGCCTTCATCGAAGTTTCGAGGTTTCTCGCGTCGTTGAGCGCGTCGAACACCCTTATCACGCCGATGCCGTTTTCGATTGCCTTTTCGACGAACTTTTCGACCACGTCGTCGGCATAATGACGGTAACCCAAAAGATTCTGCCCGCGCAAAAGCATCTGTATGGGCGTCTTTTTAAGGTATTTTTTCAGATTTCTCAGCCTATCCCACGGGTCCTCGCAGAGATATCTGAGGCAGCTGTCGAACGTGGCCCCGCCCCACGCCTCTAAGGAATAATAGCCTATCTCATCGAGCTGTGAAAGAACGGGCTCCATTTCATCGAAACGCATTCTCGTTGCGGCGAGCGACTGGTGCGCGTCGCGCAGAATGGTATCGGTAATCATAACTTTATGCGGAGTTTTATTATTTTCAGACATTTTTTACTCCTTATAATTTATCGCAGCAAACGCCGCACCGTATTTACGCAGAGGTTCAAGCCGCCGCGCCGACTGCTTCGAGCACGGCAGACACCGTTCCGACGTCGGCAAAAGCGGTAAAGCATGCAAGCAGGAAGCCTGCGGCGACAGCAGACGCGATTACGCCCGCAACGTTCGGCCCCATGGCGTGCATCAAAAGGTGATTCTGCGGGTCGTACTCCCGCCCGACGTCCTCAGATATTCGCGCCGCCATCGGCACAGCCGACACGCCCGCAGAACCTATCAGAGGATTTATCTTGCCCTTTGTGAGCTTGCACATGAGCTTGGCGACGAGCAGGCCGCCTATCGTGCCGAACACGAACGATAAAAGTCCGAGGCCTATAATTTCGAGCGTTTCGAGCGCGAGGAACATTTCGCCCGTTGCCTTACAGCCGACGGAGATGCCTAAAAATACCGTAATGGTATTCATAAGCCCGTTCTGCACCTGCGAAGAGAGCCTTTCAACCACGCCCGATTCCCTGAACAGGTTGCCGAGCATGAGCATGCCTAAAAGCGCAATCGCCGAGGGCAGAATTATGCCGACGACCAGAGTAACTATCAGCGGGAACAGCACCTTCTCGAGCTTGGATACCGTGCGCAGCTGCTCCATTTTAATGACGCGCTCTTTCCTGGTTGTCAGAAGGCGCATGAGCGGCTTCTGTATTATAGGAATGAGCGCCATGTACGAGTATGCCGCGATGGCTATCGCAGGCAGATATGATTCAGAAAGTATCTTGGTTACGTATATCGCAGTAGGGCCGTCGGCGCCGCCAATCATCGCGATTGCAGCCGCTGCCGCAACTGAAAAGCCGAGAAGTATGGCGAGCACGAACGCGACGAATATGCCTAGCTGGGCGCCCGCGCCTATTATCATGCTCTTGGGATTGGCTATCAGGGGGCCGAAATCGGTCATCGCGCCGATGCCGAGGAAAATAAGCGGCGGATAAATTACCTTATCCACGCCGAAGTACAGATACCACAAAAGACCGCGGTTTTTGACGTCGTCATAATCATGACTTATCGCTTCCCCCGTTTCGGGGTCGGTCGGATAAGTGCCCCAGAGCTGTTCGGAAGCACCGGGAATGTTTATCAGAAACATACCGAAGGCTATCGGCAGCAGAAGAAGCGGCTCGAACTTCTTTACGATGGCGAGGTACATCAAAACGAACGAAATGAGCAGCATGACGTAGTTCTGCCAGTCGCCGTTCATAAACCCCATCTGCTCGTAGAGTCCGGAAAAAATACCGCCGACGTCTACCGCAAGCAAACTATGCATTTTTTACCTCCGCTCAGCTTATAACCGCGAGAACGGTGCCCGTTTCAACATTTGCGCCCTTTGCCACGGCAAATGTAACCGTGCCGTCGCAGGGTGAAGTTATGTCGTTGTCCATCTTCATGGCCTCCAGAACTATCACGGGCTGATTCTTTTTCACTTTTGCTCCGTTTTCGACGAGCAGATTCTTTATCATGCCGGGGAAGGGCGAAAGCAGTTTTTCGCCGCCCTCGGGGACCGCCGCTTTAGCCGCTTTTTCGGGCGCGACAGTCTGTGCAGCGGGAACGGCTGCGGGCGCGTTCGTTCCCTCAACCTCTTCGACGCCTACCGAATAACTCTTTCCGTCTATCGTAACGATAAAATTGCGCATATCTCCTCTCCTTATAACCTTTTGATTCTCTTTACGACAAATTCGCACTGCGGCTTTTCTTCCGCATAATAAGCCATTACCGCGGCGACAATCGCCGCCTTAACTTCGTCAGGAAGTTCGTCGTCCGCCGTGCCTTCGGAAGAAGGCGTTTGCTCATGTCCCGACGAGGGAAGTTTTATCTTTTCAACCTTTTTGATTATAAAGCTGACGAGATAAAGTATTCCAATCAACAGAGCAATTCCGGCAAAAACCACAACTATGCCTATGAGCGCGTAAATCAGGCTCTCGGCGGCGTTTTCGAAGTAATAACTGCCGTTGTCGCCCTGCACTATGTCCAAAAGCGCACTGTTCATATCCGCGCACCTCAGTTTACGAGCGTCTGCAGGCAGGAAACTATGTACTGCTTTGCAAACGCAGGTTCTATGATGTTGTCGATATATCCGTTCTTCGCGGCGTTAATCGGGTCGGAGTTTTCGTCGCCGTAACGCTCCGCAAGCGACTTTTTGTCGCCGCTTTCGCCGGCAAGCTCAATCTCCGCACCCTGAACCCCGTCGAAGAGCGCAACTCTGGCGTTTGCGAATGCAAGCGTATAGTCGTAGCCCATATTTTTCGCCGCAAAGAGCGTGTACCCCAGCCCTACCGCTTTTCCGCTTATAACTGAGAGCTTTTTATCGCAGCAATCGAGCACGTTTATCAGCTCTGCGACTTCCTTTAAAACAAGGCTGTCGTGATTGTTCAGGCAGGGACACAGACCTATGCAGTTGACGAAGAATACAAGCGGCAATTCGCGGCAGCAGGCGAGTTCGGCAAAGTCCTTTATCTTCTTTACCTTTCGCGCGTTGAGCTTTACGCCCTCTTCGCCGTCGAAAATTACGGCCGCGCAGGCAACGCCGCCCATTCTGCCGAGTATGCATTTAACGTCGGGAGCGAAAGGCGCGCCAATCTCGGCATATCCGCCATTATCGAAGAGTTTTAAAATATTTTCAGCAGTGGGCGCGGAGTCGAGCTCCGCCACGGTTACGTTGAGTTCGTCGCTGTCGATAACCGCGGGCGATACCGCCGAGGCGACGGATATTATCTTTTCGCGCACTTCGGCCATGGAACTTACTGAGAACGTCACGAGATTGGTTTTTGCAAGCCCCGCCTCTCCGCCTATCTCCTTTGCCGGGGAGTTTACGCCGCTCTTAGCCGCAATTACGAGCGGGCTGTTTGCGGCAAGCACGCTCTTATCCTTTATGAAGAAATTGAAATCGCAAATCCCCGCGAGAGCGGCAATCTGCCCGTAAACTTCGCCGTTTATTACGCAGAACTGGAGCACCGAACCTTTGAGCTGTGCGGCCTTCAACAGAACGCCGGCAAGCCCTTCGAGCACGTTTACTCCCTCGCCTACGCGCACGCCCTTTGAATTGAGAATGTAAACGACGGGCGTGCCGCTCTTTTCCGCGCTCGAAAGGCACTTCATTATCTTATTGCAGTTGGCCTCCGAAACGCCTCCGCCGAGCACTTCGCCGTTCTGCGCGACGACGTAAAACGGGTATCCGTCTATCGTGACGAAACCTGCCACCACGCCCTCGCCGCAGGCGCCTTCGGGATAAAAGTCGCTCTTTGAAAAGCTGAAAGTGGAAAACTCTACAAAGCTGCCCTCATCACACAGCGCGGAGATATCGGCGCGGACGCCCTTGCCCGCCGCCTTAACGGCGTCGCGGCGCTCGCGCAGCTTTTTAATCTTATCCATAAAAATCTCCCGTTGCGGAAAAAATCCGCTTCCCCTTTATTTTATCAGAAAAGAATTACAAAATCAACAAATTGATAATATTTTACTCAATCAAAATTAAAAAATCAAAAGCGGCAAAGGCTTATTTCCCTTACCGCTTTTTATCCGCGTTCCTTTTGGTTTTCCTCAGCTTCAGCTTGAACTTGGTTTTTATAAATTTATCAATCTGGTCGGAGTATTTTATAACTATATAGAAGAGCGCCACCACTGCCGCAATAATAAGCGCCCAGCACAAAAGCCCCCACCACGTCGTGAACGGGATAGACTCGAACGAGAGCGACGAAAGAGTGATTCCGAGTGCGCGGGTGATTATTATCATGACTATGAAATACGGCCACGTCATCGACGAAAGCCCTGCGATAAAACAGAGTACGTCGTCGGGGAAGAGCGGCAGAAGAAACATTATAGAGAGAATCAGATAGTCCTTCCCCTTTATCTTTTTAAGCCACTTGTCGAGGTCTTCCTTGCCCACTATCCAGCATACCACGCGGTATCCGAGACACCTGCCGATGGCGAATGCGACCACCGAACCTGCAAATATCCCTATAAAGCTGTAAAGCGAACACCACCAAGGGCCGAAAAGAGCCGTGCCTGCCATAACGGTGACCGTGCTGGGAATGGGCAAAACGACGACTTGCAGAAATTGCAGCAGTATGAACACGCAAACCGTTACGCCGTAACTTTTTGACTTGCTCAGAAATTCGCGCAGGCCCTCTATGCTAGTCATCTCCTTTATAAAGCCCGTCGCGCATACGGCAAAGAAAATTCCGGCAAACAATACAAGACATACTACCACACATACGGCAAGACGGTAAAGCGTTTTAAAATCGAAGATATAAAATATGAGCGTACACAGCATGACGATGAACATCAGCCCCAGCGCAAGCGATATAAGAAGCGTGCGGTGGTCGTTTATAAAACCTATGCTGTCGTAAAGCAGAGCAAAGACGATTAAAGCACAAGCCCCGGCACAGCCTGCGACGACCGCCGTTACGTTGATAATGTGTATTAAAATCGATTTTGTGCTTTCCTTCATCATATTTTCCGTTTTGCGTAATGGTTCAGCCGATACCTGCGGCCTTACATTATATCTTAATGTATGTACTTAAGCAGAAAACCCTCTTATCGCCTTTATAAAGATATTATATTTAATTTGCGCTTATTTTATAATAACAAGGCAAAAATGCGGTGAAAAGCAGGCTACGCATCATTGCCGGAACGGTAATTTTTAATCGCGTCGGTGGCGAGCTTATCGCAGATATTGTTGTATTCGTTATCCGCATGCCCCTTTACTTTATTAAAATGCACGGTATGCACCTGGGTGAGAACGAGCAGTTCCTGCCACAGGTCGGAATTCAGCACGGGTTTGCCGTCTGCCTTTTTCCAGCCCGACTTCTTCCAGCCGTATACCCAGCCCGAAGCAAAGGCGTTCACCGTGTATGCCGAATCGCTGTAAACGTCGACCTCGCACGGCTGGTTGAGGCACTTCAACCCTTCGATTACCGCGGTAATCTCCATTCTGTTGTTGGTGGTTTCGGGTTCGGCGCCCGAGATGCGCTTTTCGAACCCGTTGTACATAAGCACGGCGCCCCAGCCGCCTATCCCCGGATTGCCCGAGCAGGCGCCGTCGGTAAACAGGGTAACTCTCTTCATGATTATTCCGAGAGTTCCTTAGAACGCTTAGTGCAGGCCGTCACGGCTTCGTCAACTATTCCGCGGAAGTTCCTGTCTTCAAGTACCTTTACCGCCTCTATGGTCGTACCGCCCTTGCTGCATACGCGCTTTATGAGCTCGGGGACAGGCGAATCGCTGTTCTGCACCATTTCGGCAGAGCCGATAACCGTCTGCACGGCGAGAATTGTGGCTTCGTTTCTCGTAAGCCCCTGCTTTACGCCCGCATCGATAAGGCTGTCGATAAACATGAACACATAGGCGGGCCCGCTGCCGCTTATGCCGGTCACGGCGTCCATCTTTTCTTCGCGCACGCTGAGTACGGTGCCGAGACAGTTTAATACGCCGCTTATAAACTCTATATCCTTCTGGTTGGAATTGAAATCGGTCATATCGACGCCTATCACCCCGCTGCCTATCGAACAGGGCAGGTTAGGCATACAGCGGGCAACGCGCACCCCCCTGCCGAGCGCCGCCTTTATCTTATCGCGCTTTACGCCCGCCATTATGGAGATTACGTTCTGTGGCGCGGCGCCGCCGAGACTTTCGGCGACTTCTGCAAAACTTTGCGGCTTTACGGCAATGAGAACATATTCGCTGTTTTCCGCGAGATATTTATTATTTTTCGTACACTTTGCACCGAGGTCGGCCGCCTTATCCAAACATTCGTCCGAAAGGTCGCTTACGACAATCTTTTTCCCGCGGAGGAACTCGGAACAGATTACCCCTTTAAGTATCGACTGCGCCATAAAGCCGCAGCCTATAATGCCCAATTTGAACAGTTTTTTCATTTTATTTCTCCAAAAACAGTTGACTAAAAAGTGCTGATATTATATAATCATAAATGTTGTTAAACTTTTAGGGGAGTGGCTCAACGGTAGAGTAGCGGTCTCCAAAACCGTAGGTTGCGTGTTCGAATCGCGTCTCCCCTGCCACGGTGTCCCAACCACAATATATTGTGGTTGGGACTTTGTTTTACCACAATATATTGACAGATGCCCCAAAGTGGCCCTAAAAGTGGCCCTAAAAAGTTTTTTCACGTGCTTTTTCTGATTAATTATACTATACTATATTTTAGCGAAAACAAAGAATAATGTCAAACGTTGCTATTCGCATTTTAATATTCATTCAATTTGTTTAGGATAAAACAAAAGAGGAGGGTTTTTAAACTCCCCTCTTTTTACATTTCAAAATCCAAAGCATTGATAATTTGCTTTTGAACATTGGGCATTAAATGGCTGTAAGTATTCAGTGTTTGTGTTACATCGCTGTGTCCAAGCCTTTGAGAAACAATCAAAATATTTTGACCTTTATTTATTAAAAGCGATGCGTGTGAATGACGTATATCGTGTACGCGAATTCTTTTAACTCCTGCTTTATCTGCATATTGCTCCTTTTCTAAATAATTTATTTTTTACGAATACTAATCAAAATTTTCAGAATCAGTTGAATAATGCGTAAAATAGCAATGACAAACTGTAATACGTATTCAACCAGATAACTGCGGAAGATTTTTTTAACAGTGACCATTTCCTCGCCGGTCAATTCGTTTTCCAGTATAACTTGCGCACGTTCCATTGCTTTCTTTTCCACGGGAATATTTAAAAGAGTTACAATAAATCC
>DVFR01000049.1 GCA_018713165.1 Candidatus Coproplasma stercoravium
GCGCATTGCGCCGCGGCACGCCCCGCATTTTACTTTCAGTTTTCCTTCTTCTTTGCGCCGCCCTCGGCCGCGCCCGCCTGCCGGGGCTGGGAACCCTTTTCGAGCTTTTCGTCGATATAGCACTCTGCCTTCTGCAAAAACTCTTCCTGGTTCTTCTTTATCATCTGCCTCAGCTTGCAACTGTTCGCGACGATGATTGCGCCGCCTGCCATGCCTGCGGCAAGCCCTAAAATAAATTCTTTCACGTCTGCTCCTTTTGCGCGTAAATGCGCCGAGAACGGATTGACGGCATAATATGCCTCAACGAAACAATATTATGTCATATCCGTCTCTATACGCAGTATGAGGAAAGGAGCGGCGTTTATGACTGTAAATTTTTTACTCGGAGCCGCAACACGGCATTTTCGTCGGAGAGCTTTTTAACCTGCGCTTTAAGCCGCGCGTTCTCCTCTTTCAGCGAGGAGGCGAGCCTGTCGTACAGCCCGTCAATCTCCCGCTCTATCCGCCTCTTGCCCTCGTCGCCGTCGTCGGCGATGCCGCACTCCGTCTTTAAACGCCTTATCCGCTCGGGCTGTTTGGCAAGCACGTTGCGGTATTTGTTCTGGTAGCGGAGCATGAGCTTGTCGTCCCCTCCCGCGAGGTTTAAAACGGCGCGCCGCACGGAGATACCCTTGCTCTTTTCGGTTAAAATTTCGCGCAGCACCCTGTCGGTCTCCTCGTCGGAGAAGGCGCGTATAGGCTCGGCGTGCAGGTTTGTGCCGCGGAGCAGTTTTTTAACTTCCCTGTTGCCCGTGCTGCGCAAAAGCGCGTAATAATAATTGCGCACGCTGCCCTTTGCCCTGCCCGTCTTTTCGGCGTAGCCCTCGAACAGGGATGAGAGCGTTCTGCCCGCGCGCTTGCCCGCATACATGTACTGCACGAACGCACGTGCTTCATCTTCGGTATAGCCGTTGATTTTATTCATAATTTCCTCCTTCGCCGTTTTTATTGACATATTTTTGCCTTTCGATACGTTAAAATATAAAAATAAAATATTTTTTTGAAGGGCGGAAAAATGAAGATATATTTTTTGTCGGAAGAGCCCGCCGCGCTGAAATTGGACGGGCAATATGCGGGAACTATCGACCTTTTTGAGAGGTTTGCCGAGATTGACGCGGCGCGCGGCGCGTTTGCCGAAATATTGCCGCACTCCGACGGCGAGGAACATAATTTTTTTATCTGCGAAAGTTTTTTCAAAAAGCCGCTGCCCTTTGCGCAGGTGTATGACCTCGGCGAAGATAAACTGATATACATAAAGGAATATCCGCCGAAAAAGACGCTCGATATAATCGCCCAGGGCAAGGCGGGCGGCGTGCTCGTCACCGTTTTCAGATTGGGCGGCATATATGCCGCAACCGAAGCGGGCGGCGCGCAGCTTCACGCTCTGGGCGAAAAATTTAGAAGCGCGGAAATTTCAGCCGAAAACATAGGCGGGTGCGAATACGCGGCTGTGCGCGGCAAAGGGGCGCTGGCGCTCTTCCGCGGGGAGAACCTCGTGTTCTTCGGCGAGGGCGAGAGTTTTGAGTTCGGCGAAACGCTTAAATTAAAACGCACCCCGTGCACCTGCACGCGCGCCGTAACGCGGGAGGAATACGCCTTCGGCGGCGACAGATTTTTGCCGCGCGCGCAAAAAACGGAGCACGGACGGGCGGCGGGCGGCAGCCTTATACCATTCGCCTTTTTCGAGAGCGTGCTCTACGGCGGGTGCGAGGAGTATCTGTGCGACGGACTGAAAGAGAAAGCGGGCTTGCTGAAAGACTACCTCGGCAAGTTTTCCGCCGTACTGCCGCCCTGCGAGAGCGCGGAAAAAAAGTACGGAAAGAGCGCCGCGGGGCTCGTTTACGGCGGCGAAAACGGAGTTTTTACCGTAAAATACTTTATTGCAGAAACGGATGGCGGAAAAGTGACAAACATATTCCCCGCAGAGCAGAAAGGGGCATTATAAAAATCGTTGCGCGGCGCACAAAAGTGCGCCGCGCCTTAATACTGCAAAATACCGCGGCAAAAAAAAGCGGAGGGCAAAAGCCCTCCGCTTTTAAAACTTAATTTTTCAGCTCAATATCTCGTGATTTCAACCGTCTTGATTATTATTGCCACTTCGGGAACGGTATAGGTTACGGAGGTCGCCTGTTCGGCTATGCTCTCCGTTCTGTCTACCTCCACCGTCGCGGAGGAAGTGAAATCGGAATCGGAGTTATACTCCGCGTCGATATAGTCGGCTATCGCCTCGATGAGACTGTCGAGCACGTCGACGTCGGCATCGGAATTGAGATAGGCGAACGTGGCGTAGCCGGAAGTGCTGAGCGACGAAGAAGTGCCGACCTGGAGCGCAAACAGGCTGGTGGCGCTGTTATACTCGTAGTCGTGCTCGAGAACCTGCCCGCTGCCCGTCTTGATATATACGTGCGCGTCGGCGATGTTGTCGATAACCTTATCGGTGTAGAACATCTTCAGCGAGCCGTATTCCGCGCTGCGCTGGCCGCTTTCAATCACGTGGTCGTTATCCGCAAACTCGCCTATGAGCGTGTGATAGGCGTCGGAGTCGCTCACCGTCATGTTGCCGTCATCGTCGTAAGAATAGTTTTTATATACCGACGGGGTGAGCGCGCCCGAATTGAACAGCGTGAGATAATCGTCCTCTTTATAGTAATCGGGGTCGTTGAGGTAATCGTCGAGCGCGTTGTTCGAAACCGCGTCGGCATATGCCTCCTGATTGTAAACGTATCCGCCGCCATACCAGTCGTTCGAGGTATAGTCGTGAATTATGGTATTGTCGTAAAAACCTGCTTCGGCAAGCTCGATGAAATGGCGCACGGTCTGGGGATACATGTTTCTGTAAAGCTTGTATTCCATAACGTATTCGGTGCCGCCAAATTCCACCGTAATTTTTGCGCGGGGATGACCCGTTTCGATGGTGCACCCTGCGAGCGCCGCCGAGGCGCCTACCGCCGCCGCTAACGCAACGCCGAACACGGCGCGCTTTAACCTTTTGAATGACATATCTGCAACCTTAAAAGAAATAATTTTCGCTGATACTATTGTATTTTACTTGAATTTAATGGGTCAGTCAAGCGATTTGCGGCGCGGCGGATAAATTTCATTTCTTTGCCACGCAAATTAAGGCTTTCGGCGGACGAACAAATACCAATCGGAAGCAAAAGCATCAGAGTTTACGCTCTTTGCCTTACTATGTCCCCCTTGCCTAAAGGGGGATACAGGGGGATACGTTTTCTCTTTGCCGCATTATCACGGCGTAAATTTTTTACCCTTTTCTATCCTTCCGTCACCCTTCGGGTGCCACCTCCCCTTAGCCAAGCGGAGGCTTGACCGCGTTGATTTTTCTTGCATTTTCCGAATGAACAGTATATACTCATAATAAGCGTTGAGCTAAAATAATGCAATTTACCAAAACGGAGAGAAATCATGAAAAAATATACCGATATAAATGCCGATACGATAGACGGTTGGAATAAAGAGGGCTGGCAATGGGGCATACCCATATCCCACGAGCAGTTTTGCAGGGCGAAAGAGGGCGAATGGAAAATTTTGCTCACGCCCACAAAGATAATGCCGCGCAAGTGGCTGCCCCAATCACTGAAGGGACTTAAAATACTCGGCCTTGCGAGCGGCGGGGCGCAGCAGATACCCGTTTTTGCCGCGCTGGGCGCAAATTGCAGCGTGCTCGACTACTCCCCCTCCCAGATAAAGAGCGAAATCGACGTTGCGGCGCGCGAGGGATATGAGGTCGAGGCCATACGCGGCGATATGACCGAACCTCTCCCCTTTTCAGATAATTCTTTCGACATAATATTCCACCCCGTTTCAAACTGCTACATAAGGGAAGTCGACCACGTGTTCAACGAGTGCTACAGGGTGTTGAAGCGCGGCGGCATACTTGTATGCGGGCTGGATAACGGCGTAAATTACATCACCGACGACGAAGTAACCATAAGCAACAGCCTGCCGTTTGACCCGCTTGAAAACACGGAATATATGCGCAAGCTCGAACGGGACAACGACGGCGTACAGTTTTCGCACACCATGGAGGAGCAGATAGGCTGCCAGCTGAAGGCAGGGTTCAGGCTGACCGACATTTACGAGGACACCAACGGCGAAGGACGGCTGCACGAACTGAATATCCCCACCTTTATCGCCACGCGCGCCATAAAGGAGTGAACATGTTTTCAATTTAATTGAGCGGCATGCGGCGCAAAAATTGCGCCGCATGCCGCTTCCAAATGAATAACACAAAAAAACGGACAGGAAAACCTGCCCGCTCTTTTTTGCTTTTTAAATTTCTTAAAATTATTCCATAGCTGCGGTAGCGCCTGCTGCCTTGAGGTCTGCAACGATTTTCTCTGCTTCCTCTTTAGCAACATTCTCTTTGAGAACGCCGCCCTTTTCAACAGCTGCCTTAGCCTCAACAAGGCCGAGACCGGTGAAGCCGCGAACAACTTTGATAACGTCAATCTTCTTTGCGCCAACGTCCTTGAGAACTACGTTGAACTCGGTCTTCTCTTCAGCTGCGGGAGCTGCTGCCGCTGCGCCTGCTGCGGGAGCTGCCGCTACTGCTACGGGAGCTGCTGCGGATACGCCGAACTTCTCCTCGAGTGCCTTTACAAGCTCGTTGAGCTCGATAACGGTCATGTTGCTTATTTCGTCGATAAACTTATTGATATCTGCCATTTTTAAATTCCTCCGATTATTTTTTATGGATTATTTCTGCCCTTTATTTAAGGCGCGGGCGCGCCTACCCGCTTATACGGCGGCGGGTAAAGCCGTGTTTTTCCGAAAATTACGGAAAAGTTTACGCCTTGTTTTCTGCAACCCTTGCAAGTACGCGAACGATACCCGAAACGAGGTTGTTGAGCACACCTGCGAAGTTTGCAAGAGGCGCCTGCATGGAGCCAAGCATTTTTGCAACGAGCTCTTCCCTGGAAGGCATGGTAGCGAGCGCTTCCACACCCTTCTTGTCAACGTAAGCGTTGTCCGAGAAAGCGCATTTGAGCACGATTTTGCCTTCGTAGTCCTTTGCAGCTTTGGTCATGAGCTTTGCGGCGGTTACTTCGTCCGCGCTGAAAGCTATGGCCGTGGGGCCGTTGAGGGCTTCGTCGAACTGGTTGTAACCCATGTCGTTGAATGCCTTTCTTACCAGCGTGTTTTTGTAGACCTTATATTCGCAGCCGGCTTCTCTGCACTTGTTTCTGAGTTCAGAAACTTCTGCAACCGTGAGCTTGTTGTAGTCTACGAAAACTACCGATTTGGACGCCTTGATTTTAGAGGTTATCTCTTCGACAACCAGCTTCTTGGCTTCGAAATTAGCTGACAATCTTTGTACCTCCTTTAAGAAATTAAAAAGCCTTTACGCCGCGCGGCGTAAAGGACATAAAAAAAGAATAATTCTTTTGGGGAAATCTTTTTTAAACCTTAACACCTCGGCAGGAAATTGAGCGGATATCCCGCGCCTGCTGTCTGCGGCATCTTTGTTTTGCGTTGATATTATATTGAATAATAAAAGGTTTGTCAATTATTTTTCGTGCCTTAACAAAAAATTTTTTATTCGTTTTTACGCTCCGCCGCTTTGCGTGCCTGCACATAGTCATAAATTCACATCTTACATTCCGTCGTCATCATGAGCAGAAAAATAAGCATCGCAGAATGAGTTCCATTTTCTTTTATATTCCTCATGCGATACAAGATTCAAGTTCTTCGGCGTAAAAATGTTGCGCCGTTTTGCCTCTGCAACAAAGTCGTAGATATAGTCGTTCGATTCGGCCGATATGGCGCGGACTGTATTCCAGCCCTTTAACACAGCATAATAAAGACGCGTGTGCCCGTCTAAGGATATATACCATCCCTCGTACGGCATCACCTGAACGATTATATCTTCGGGACTGTGAATAAAACTTTTTATTGCCGCAATTTTTTGTTCGTCAACATAAAACTGCGAGGGCTGAATTTGCTCCAACGGGATAGTTATAATTTTGGCCTGAGGATATTCCTTGACCAAGCCGCCGAATTTATCGTAAAACTTCACAATGTGCGGGGCATAAAAACGAAATTCTTCAATAACCTCGGAATATGCCGAACTGTTTTTGCCGCTGATTACAGCCGAATTGTCTGAAACAATCTGCACCTCGCACGGGACGTCGTCAGCAAGGAAACAACCGTGCTGAAATAGCGCCTCGCCGGAAAAACGATTATCCGTATAATTGTCAATGCGTTCGATTTTCATATTTTTAACCTGATAAAATTTTAAATTGACGGTCGTTGGCGGATACGGCTCATCACTCAAATTATTCCTTTGCGGGGGACGGTTACCTCGTTGCACAGCCCCTCGTGCGAGCAGCAGGAGAGCTTTATGTAGCCGTCATTATACAGCGCCAAATCTTCAAGCAGCCCCGAAAAGCAGTCGGCTGCGGGGTATTCCAAAAGCCACGCCTTGGTGGCTTCGTTGAGTTCGAACACGAAGTGACAGCGCAAGACGCCGCTGCTCGTGCAATGGTGGAAAAATGAGGGCAAGACCTTTATTAAATACGGTTTGATTGCGGCATATTCGCCCGTCAATTCCTCCTCGGGCGGGGTTGTCCCCACGGCTTTGAACAGCTCAACTTCCGCCACGTGCATGCCCAGCTCGAGCGCAAACGCCCAGAACGTACAGAGATATTCGGGCACGCCGTCGGGCTTGGGTGCGTTTTTATACTTTTCGGGGCCGTTCGGCATTAGCGCCCACTCCCTGCCGACGGGGATATACTTTTCCTTAAAGCTCTCCCAAAGGGCGTTGAATGAGGGATATTCCCGCCTCTTTTCGTCGGAGAAATTGTCGTAGACTTGTTTACACCGCTCAACGCATATTCCTTCATATACGTCGAGCGCGTGCTCCGCCTGTTCGTCCGAGAGCCGCCAGCCCTCCTTCCATATTGCGGTGAGCGAAAAGCTGTCGCAATCGGCAAATTTTTTGAAAACGTACTCCATATCTCTGCAGCAAAATTCCGTATCGAACGGGGTAGCGGTAAATTCATACAGCGTGCCGTATTCAAAGATAACGTCGTTGCCGCCGGTAATCAGCCACTCGTCCGCCTTAATCTCCTGCCGCTTAACCTCTTTGGGCGAAATTTCCCTGCCATGCCAGAGCTTTATGATATATACCTTGCCGCCGTTTAAGACGATGGAAGTTATGCTGTCCTTGAGCCACCGCAGAATTTCTATGAGCGTGCGGGCGGTCTTGGAGCCGTAAATCTTTTCGTACCGCGTTTCGTAGTCCAGCCCCAAAGTGGTTTTGATTGAGTATATGTGGCACCCTTTTAAAATTTTTTGTACGCCTGTGGCGAGTTCGTCGGGCGAGAGATTTTGCTCGAAAAATATGCTGTCGTTATACAGCATATCGTCCTCTTCCATGCGCGGAAGGTGATACTTAAGTTTAACTTCGGTATGGACGAACGGCTTTGTCGTGCCGAGAAAGTAAACTTCGCTCATGATTCATATCCTCCGTTTGTAAGTTTACGCCATATATACACGTTTGTCAAGGGTGAAAAATAGCCGCTGAATTTGCTTTGCAGATTCAGCGGCTATAAAATTTTACCTTATTATATTACGCTCATCAAAAACTTCAGAGAAGCGAGCAGAACGGGGCGCGTGCGGAAGATTTTAGGAAGCTTACTTATGGGGTAAGTGACCGAAAATACCCGTAAACGCAACAAAGTTATGCGACGCTTATATGAAGTTTTTCTTAACCCTTATTATAATTCACTCTAACGCCGGGGCCCATCGTCGAAGTAAGAGTCACGCTCTTGATGTACTGACCCTTTGCAGCCGCGGGTTTAGCCTTAACGATTGCATCCATAAGAGCGTTGAAGTTTTCGGCAATCTTTTCTGCGCCGAACGACTTTTTGCCGATGGGGCAGTGAATGATTGCGGTTTTATCGAGACGGTATTCAACCTTACCTGCTTTAACTTCGGCAACGGCCTTTGCCACGTCCATGGTAACGGTACCCGACTTGGGGTTGGGCATGAGACCCTTGGGGCCGAGGAGACGACCGATACGACCAACTACGCCCATCATGTCGGGAGTGGTAATCATAACGTCGAAATCAAACCAGTTTTCCTGCTGAATCTTCTGAATCATCTCTTCCGCGCCTACGATATCCGCGCCTGCCGCCTTTGCCGCGTCTGCCCTCTCGCCCTTTGCGATAACGAGCACCTTTTTGGATTTACCGGTGCCGTTGGGGAGCACGAGAACGCCGCGCACCTGCTGGTCTGCCTGGCGGGGGTCAACGCCGAGGCGGACGTGAAGCTCTATCGTTTCGTCGAACTTTGCCTTCGCGGTGTTTAAAGTGATGTTAACAGCCTCAGCCGTGTCGTATGCTTTGGAATGCTCGTAAGATTTAACGCTTTCAGCGTACTTCTTGCCAACTTTCATTTATTATAATCCTCCGTGTGGTAATATGCGAGGGGTTCGACTTTTTTGTGTTTTATATCCCCTCTCCCACATGTTCAAAGTTGCGCTTATTCCTCTACGGTAACGCCCATAGAGCGCGCAGTGCCCTTTACCATGCTTATAGCCGCCTCTAAGGTGGAGCAGTTCAAATCGGGCAGTTTGGTTTTTGCAATCTCTTCAACCTGTGCCTTGGAAAGCTGGCCTACCTTGTCCCTGTTGGGGCGGGCGCTTGCCGTGTCTATGCCGAGCGCCTTTTTAACGAGCACGGGCGTGGGGGGCGTTTTGAGAATGAAGGTGAAGCTTCTGTCCTGGTAAATGGTAACTACGCAGGGAATTATAAGGCCTGCCTTATCGGCGGTTTTGGCGTTGAATTCCTTGGTGAAACCGGGAATGTTGATGCCGTGAGGGCCGAGGGTGGAACCTACGGGGGGCGCAGGGGTGGCCTTACCGGCAGGAAGCTGCAACTTTACTACAGCGGTGATTTTTTTTGCCATAAATAAAATTCCTCCTATGTGGTGATAGCGAAATACGCCATGAAAAATATTTAGCGTATTCTCCCACAAAAATAAATTCACAAATTTTTACGGCTTGCCGCAATAATTTTATGAAATTTATAAATAAGCCGCAGATGCGGCATTATTTGCGAAAAAGTATGATAGTTGCGGCATATTGCCGCGTCAATTTGCGTGCCGCCTTGATTTAAGAAAGACAAAAACTTCAGAGAAGCGAGCAAAATCCCTCCGCCGCGCTCTGCGCGTCACCTCCCTTTAAAAAAGGAGGCTTAAGCGAAAATTATGCGACGCTTATATGAAGTTTTACTCTGCGGGAGCGTCAATCTTCTTAATCTGAATATACTCCACTTCCACGTCGGTATTCCTGCCGAACAGCTCTACGTTGACGAGCGCCTTCTGGGCGGTGTCGTTGAGTTCCTTTACGGTGCCCTCGAAGCCTTCGAGAGGGCCGGCGTCGATGCTCACCCTGTCGCCCACGGCAAAGTCTGCGTTTACCGCAACTTCTTCAAGGCGCATCTTGCGAATCTCCGCCTCCTTCATGGGGATAGGCCTGCCCTGGGGGCCGACGAAGCCGGTTACGCCGCGCGTGTTGGTTACCCAGTACCACAGCTGGTTTGAGTATATCATCTTTATAAAGACATAGCAAGGCAACAGCTTGCGCTCTACGAGTTTGCGCTTGCCGTTCTTCTCCTCTATGGTGGTCTCCATGGGAATCTTCACGTCGAAAATCTGCGACTGAAGGTTATTGTTTTCGATAAGCCTTTCAAGGCTGTCCTTCACCATGGCCTCGTAACCCGAGTAAGTATGAAGGATATACCAGCAAGGCTGCTGAGCGGTATTCTCCATAAACCGTTATTCTCCGATGCTCGTGACGAGGTCCAAAAGCGCCTGAAGCCCGAAATTGATGCCCGTTACCACTACGAGGAAAACGAGAACGACCACGAGCACGACGCCCGTAGATTTGAGCACCTTGGGGAAGGTGGGCCAGGTTACCCTTTTGAGCTCCGAAAAGGTCTCCTTGAGTTTTCTGCCCATGCGAACGAAAATGTTGGGCTTTTTAACGTCGCCTTTATTTGATGCCGCCATAAATTTAACCTCTCATACGCGCAGAAAACATCTGCGCAAAAAACGTGCGCGGCCCTTTGCCGCGCCGCAACGGTGCGAAACCTTACTTGGTCTCCTTGTGTTCGGTGTGCTTTTTGCAGAAAGGGCAGTACTTCGACATGGTAAGCCTGTCAGGGTCGTTACGCTTGTTCTTGTAGCTGTCGTAATTCCTGTGCTTGCACTCGGTGCACTCTAAGGTTATTTTGGCTCTTACTGATGCCTTCTTCATTGTAGAAAAACTCCGTACAAAAAAATTACACCCCTCTAAGGAATGTGCAGAAATTTTAGCACATAAAAGGGGCGCTGTCAATCAAAATAGCTGTTTATTAAAAATTTTTGCCGCAAATTTTATATTTTTTATATAATAATAGATATGCGCGCGCGTGTATTCCCGGCCTGCACACAACATATAGTGTAGCGATGCGGCTTATACACAAGCGTGCCCGCGGCAAAGCCTGCCGCGGGCACGCAGAGTTTTCAGTAATCGTCGAGCCCGAGGAGATAGTCGGCTGAAACCTGAAAGAATCTGCAAATTTTTATAATGAGCTCGGTGTTTAAATCGAGGCTCTCGCACTCGTACTTGCTCAGACTCTTCTGCGAAATGTTCAGTTTTTCGGCAAGCTGCTTTTGGGTTAAGCCTTCTCCCCTGCGCAGTTCCCTCAATCTTTCGCCGTACATCGCCGCCTCCCGTAGATTAATTTACTCCATAACGGAGTAAAAGGTTTGGCGTATGCTTTTTTACTTTTCGTAGACCTTGCGGGAAAGAATGCCTATGTAGGGCAGGTTGCGGTATTTGCCCGCATAGTCGAGCCCGTAGCCGACCACGAACTCGTCGGGAATGTCGAACCCGACGTAATCGGCCGTGATTTCGGTCTGCCTGCGCGCGGGCTTGTTGAGTATGCAGCACGTTTCTACCGAGAGCGCGCCCAGCTCGTAAAGACGTTCTTTAACCGCCTTTAAGGTGTGGCCGGTATCGATTATGTCCTCGGCGATGAGTATGTGCCTGCCCTCCGCCGAAAAGCCCTTGGATATTTCGATTATGACGTTGCCGCTCGAGGTGGTGCCCGCCTGATAGGACGACGTCTGTATAAACGAAATTTCGAGCGGGATATCCATGGCGCGCACGAGGTCGGCGCAGAAGATGGCGCCGCCGCGCAGAACGCCGAGCACGATGAGCGGTTTGCCCTCGTACTTTTTCGAAAGCTCCCTGCCCATTTCGGCAACCCTGTTTTTAATCTGTTCTTCGGTGAAAAGTACTCTCTCGATAGCCGAATCCATAAAATTTCTCCTTGGTTTTTATTCACGGAATGCCGCGCACGCCGTGCGCGGAGGCCGTATTTTTAAATAATATTAAAGGCAGGCGGCGCGGTGCGCCGCCTGCCGCTCTTTTAAATTTTGAAAAAACGGTCAGTTGAGCTTATCCTCTCCGCCCACGGAGAAAGCGTAAACGTCCCTGTCCTCGGGGAAGATGGGGCCGTTGAGCACGGGAAGGTTTAAGGGCGCAACGTACGCCGAAGCCGTGAGGTTGGTGACAGCCGCGCGGAGATAGGGGAAGAGAAGCTTGGTTCCCTCTATGACGAACTCCCTCTCCTGTTCGCTGCCAGCCGCCATATCCTCCACCTCGAACGTGCCGACGAGCGTTACGTGGATATCGAAGGGCTTGGGCTCGGCTTCGGTGCTCTCCACTTTGAGCGAAAGGGCAATGAAGTTGAGCTTTTCGTTGTCTTTAACCTTTCTCACCTGGCGGGAAAACTGGGGTTTGATGTCTAAACGGGCGTTGGGCTCTAGCCTTACTCTGTTCATCCTGAAAGAAAGTTCTTCGGCGCCGACGCCGCGGAAATTGATTTTCATCGCGAATATCTCCTCGAATCATGTATTTTTTAAGGTTGTTAACCAATTATATTTTAAACCAAAATGCGAATATTCCAAACAGATTTGAGGCACAATTTTAAAATTTTGAACATTTTTGCAAAAATTAAGGCGCGCGGCGCCGCCCCGCGCTTGCAAAACCGCAGTTTTTTATAATATAATAGGTGCGTGAAACCTGTTGATATGGGCAGTTTGCGCAAACTGCTGTTAAAATGTGAAAAACCTTCGCGCTATACGGGCGGGGAATACGGCGCGCCCAAACCCGAATGGGGCAAGTTCAACTTCTGCATGTGCTTCCCCGACCTTTACGAGGTGGGAATGAGCAACCTCGGCATAAAAATCGTCGCGAAATCGTTTGAAGAGCGCGGCATGTGCGCCGACTTCTGCTTTGCCCCGGCAAGGGACTTCGGGCAGGGGCTGAAGGAGCTGGGCGTGCCCCTCTACTCCCTAGCGCTCAAAGCGCCGCTCAAAGACTTCGACATGGTGGGCTTTTCGCTGCAATACGAACTGTGCTACACCAACGTTTTGTATATGCTCGAACTTGCGGGCATACCGCTCACGCGCGAAGAGCGCCGCGGCGGAAACTACCCGCTGGTCGTCGCGGGCGGCCCGTGCACGGTTAACCCCGAGCCGCTTGCGGACTTCTTCGACATATTCTTTATAGGCGACGGGGAGAGCGTCGACGCCGACGTCGCAGAAATTTACCTCGAATGCGGCGGCGCGACGGAGGAGTTTTACAAAAAGATAAGCGCGCTCGACGGCGTTTACGTGCCCGCGCTCGTCCATCCCGAATACGGCAAAAACGGAGAGACGGAGAGGTTTACGGGAAGAGTTAAAAAGGCGCTCGTATCCGACCTCGACGGGGCAATATTCCCCGACCGTTTTGCCGTGCCCAACTGCGAAACGGTGCACGACCGCGCCGTGGTGGAAGTCATGCGCGGGTGCTACCGCGGGTGCAGGTTCTGCCAGGCGGGCTTTATTTACCGCCCCGTGCGCAAGCGCTCGGTAAAAACGCTCACAAGGCAGGCATGCGCGCTGATTGAGAGCACGGGCTACGGCGAAGTGAGCCTGAACTCGCTCTCCACGGGCGATTACGGCAAACTTTCCGACCTTTTGAAGAGCCTGAAAGGCGCGCTCCCGCCCGAGGTCACGCTCGCCCTTCCCTCGCTGAGGGTGGACAGCTTCGACGGGGAGTTTGCGCAGGATTCGCGAAAGACGTCGCTCACTTTCGCGCCCGAGGCGGGCACGCAGAGACTGCGCGACGTTATAAACAAAGATATAACCGAAGATGAGATTTTAAAGGCGGCTGAGAGCGCGTTCGATGCGGGATATTCCGCGGTGAAATTATATTTTATGCTCGGACTGCCCACCGAAACTGACGAAGATTTGCAGGGCATATGCGATATTTGCGAAAAGATTCGCGCCGTATATGCGCGCAAAAAGCGGCAGAAAGCGCTGAGAATTTCCGTTTCGGCGGCGACGTTCGTGCCGAAGCCCTTCACGCCCTTCCAGTGGGAGAGGCAGGCGGACGAGGCCGAAGTCGCGTACAAGCAGGACTACCTTATAAAGCACCTGCCGCGCGGCGTGAAGTTCAGTTGGAGCGCATACTACCCCTCCCTTTTGGAGGCGGTGCTCGCCCGCGGCGACAGGGCGCTGGGCAAAGTTATACTTTCGGCATATAAAAACGGCTGCACCTTCGACGGCTGGGACAACCTGTTTTTTGAAGAGGGCTGGAAAAAAGCCTTTGATAATTGCGGCATATGTGCGGGGCAATATGTGCGAGAACGCACGGAGGACGAGATTCTGCCGTGGGATTTTATCGACGTTATGGTAGATAAAAAATTCCTGCTCGGCGAGAGAAAAAAGGCGTATGCGTGCGAGGTTACGGGCAACTGCATGCAGGGCTGCAAGGCGTGCGGATTGCAGAAAAACTGCCCCGCCGCAAAGGGGAGCTATGATTGCGTTTAAATACACGAAAACCGACGGAGCCGAATACATCTCCCACCTCGACCTTTTAAGGCACATCGACAGAACGCTGCGCCGCGCGCATATAGAGGTGAAATACAGCCAGGGCTTCCACAAACACCCCCGCATATTCATGGGCAACCCGCTGGCGCTCGGCGTGCGCTCGGTGAGCGAGTACTGCGCCGTCGACACCGATTTTTGCGGCGATTTTGCCGCCGCGTTTAACGCGCATTCCCCCGACGGGGTGAAGTGCCTTGCGGCGGAATACCGCGAAACCAACCCCAACTTTGCAGAAGCCATCGAATACTGCCGCTACGAAGCGGAGGGAATAGCCGCCTTCGACACGGAAGAAATTCTTAAAAGAGAGAGCATAATAATAACCGACCTGCGCGGACGCACGGTGGACATCCGCCCCAGGATATTCTCGCTCGAACGGCACGGGGGCAAGCTTATGTTTACGCTCGGCTGCGGCACGAAGAATTTGCGCCCCGACCTGTTTTGCAGCTATCTTGCCGAAAACTTCGGCGGAGAGGCGGCGTATATTTTAAAGACCGACAGCTTCGGGAGCAATGTGTTCTGAGAGCAAAAACAAACGGGAAGAATCTGAAAAAAAATAAAAAGGACGGGCAATATGCCCCGATTAAACGCTTGAAATGGCAAAAAAAATAATCTATTTCGATAAACTTTGCGATTTTTCGGTTACGGCGGTGACCGAAAACGGAAAACTTACCGACTGCAGGTTTGCCTCCGAGGACGGCGCGCCTGCGGTGGGCGACATATACAAGGGCAAGGTGGTAAACGTTCTGGAGGGAATGCAGGCGGCGTTCGTCGACTGCGGGCTGGAGCGCAACTGCTACCTCTCGGCTGACGACCTTGCATACGGCAACACCGAAGGGCTGGCCGCCCTGAAAGCGGGCGACGAGATTATGGTGCAGATAGTTAAAACGCCGTGCAAAAACAAGGGTGCAAAGGTGACGCAGAAGCTATCGTTCGTGGGAAAGACCCTGATATATCTGCCCGGCACCGACTTTGTGGGCATCTCGCACAGCCTGGAGGACAACGAACTGCGCGACAGCCTCCTCTTTGCCGCAAAAAAGGCCAAGAGGAAAAAAGACGGGCTGGTTATACGCAACTCCGCCCCCTTCTGCACGTACGACCAGATATCCGCCGAACTCAACTTTTTGCGCAAGATTTACGAGCGCACCGCCGAAAACTACAAAAAGGCGCGGCCGGGCGAGCTGGTGTACACCGACTTTACGATGCCCGTGCGCGTGATGCGCGACTTCACCGAATACGACGTGGCCAAGATTGTAGTGAGCTGCCCCGAACAGATGGAGGAAGTGAAGGAACTTTTATCCATCCTCCCAGGCGGAAAAACGATTAAGGCCGAACTGCACACGGGCGGCAGAGACCTGCTGGAAGAGGCGGGCGTGCTTGCGCAGATAAAGGAAGTATGTTCGCCGCGCGTGGAACTCGAGGGCGGCGCATACCTTGTAATAGAGCGCACGGAGGCGCTCACTTCCATCGACGTGAACACGGGCGGCTTTACGGGCGACGACAGCCTGGAATACACCGTTTACCAGACCAACCTTGCCGCCGCGCGCGAAATTGCGAGGCAGGTTAAGCTGCGCGGGCTGGGCGGACTTTTCGTCGTCGACTTCATCGACATGGAGCAGCCCTCGCACCGCAAGGCGCTGTGCGACGAGCTTGAAAAATCGCTCAAAGCCGACAGGGCGCCCCACCGCGTTTTGCCGATGTCCGACTTCGGGCTGATGGAGTTCACGCGCAAGCGGCAGGGAACGGAGCTCTCCTCCTCCGTTCTGAAGCCCTGCCCGGTATGCGGGTTTGGCGAGGACTATTCCGAAAATTTTTACGCGATGCTCATATATGCCGAGGCGCTTAAAATTTTAAGCGGCGGGGCGGAAACCGTATGCGCGGAACTCAGCCCGCAGGCGGCGGAAGCCGCCGCAGGCAAAAGAGGGCTGGGCGACGAGGTACGCAAAAAATTCCCCGAAGCGGAAGTTTACCTGATTCCCGACGGAACGAAAAAGAGCCGCGAAATAAAGTGCCGCGGCGAAAAGCGGCCGTTTGCCGTGCCGAAGGGCGCATTTAAGTTATAATCTGCGCGAACGCATATTTACTATATTTATAATAAGCGCGGCGCGGGGGCAAACTTTGC
>DVFR01000010.1 GCA_018713165.1 Candidatus Coproplasma stercoravium
CACCATCGGCCACGTTGACCACGGCAAGACCACTCTGACCGCAGCTATCACTATGGTAATGGCGTGCAAAGGTCAGGCTCAGAAGATGAGATACGACGAGATTGATAAGGCACCCGAAGAGAAGGCGCGCGGTATAACGATAAACACCGCTCACGTTGAGTATCAGACCGACAAGCGTCACTACGCACACGTTGACTGCCCGGGACATGCCGACTACGTTAAGAACATGATTACCGGTGCCGCTCAGATGGACGGCGCTATCCTCGTAGTTGCAGCGACCGACGGTCCCATGCCCCAGACCCGCGAGCACATCCTGCTTGCCCGTCAGGTAGGCGTTCCCTACATCGTTGTATTCCTCAACAAGTGCGACCAGATGGACGACCCCGAGCTTCTCGAGCTCGTTGAAATGGAGATAAGGGACGTACTCAACCAGTACGGCTTCCCCGGCGACGATACCCCCATCATCAGGGGTTCCGCTCTCAAAGCGCTTGAAAAGGCTACCTCCGGCTGCCCCGATGCAGAAGTTCTCGCTGCTCCCGAGTGCAAGTGCATTCTTGAGCTCATGGACACCATCGACAGCTACATTCCTACCCCTCAGCGCGATACCGATAAGCCCTTCCTTCTTCCCGTGGAAGACGTATTCACCATCTCCGGCCGCGGCACCGTTGCTACCGGCCGTGTAGAGCGCGGCGTTGCTCACGTTGGCGACCCTGCAGAAATCGTTGGCCTTATCGATAAGCCCGTAGGCACCGTTATTACCGGTCTTGAAATGTTCCACAAGAGCGTTGACGAAGCTATCGCAGGCTTCAACATCGGCGCGCTCCTTCGTGGTATCGACCGTAAGGGTATCGAAAAGGGTCAGGTTCTTGCAAAGCCCGGCACCGTTAAAACTGCTACCAAGTTCGAAGCTCAGGTTTACGTTCTTAAAGCAGAAGAGGGCGGCCGTCACACTCCTTTCTTCAACCACTATCGTCCCCAGTTCTTCATCAGAACTACCGACGTTACCGGTTCCATCGACCTTCCTGCAGGCACCGAAATGGTTATGCCCGGTGACCACGTAACCATCACCGTTGAGCTCATCAAGCCCGTTGCAGTTGAAGAAAAGCTTAAGTTCGCTATCCGTGAGGGTGGCAGGACTGTTGGTTCGGGCGTTATCTCCAAGGTATTGGGTTAATAGCGGTTCACGAAAATCTTTTACCTTCGGTAAAATCTTTTTCCGTGAGATAAAATGTCGTAAAAAGATTTAACGGCGGGAGTCAATCCCGCCTTATCTTTTTTCGGCGTATTTGATTTTAAATTCGTCAATGTAAAAAGTCATTCCTTGTAAAATGCTTTACGCGCGGGCTGCCGCGCTACATTTTACTACGGGAAAATTTTTTATAAAAAAAGGCTCCCTTGTGTAAAGGGTCGAACATTGCAGTTCTCCAAACAGCGGGTGTCCGCTGTTTGGGCAATGCGAGATGAGCGAGGGCATATGCCCCCGCCCGAGCGGTGACTAAGCCGCCATGCTTTCTTTAATGGCGGCGAGACATGGCAGCATAGCAAGACTGAGGGATTGTATTTATTATAATTTCTTTTTAAAAATATGGAAAGAATTGCAAGTTTTTCGGTAAACCATCTGGCGCTTCTGCCCGGGCTGTACCTTTCGCGCACGGACGAGTGCGGCGGCGTATGCGTATCCACGTTCGACCTGCGCATGACTGCGCCCAACCGCGAGCCGCCCGTAGACGTGCCCGCACTGCATACGATAGAGCACTTAGGGGCAACTTTCTTGCGCAACAGCGCGTATAAAGATAAAGTCGTATATTTCGGCCCGATGGGCTGCCGCACCGGCTGTTATCTCCTCATGTTCGGCAAGCTTTTCCCCGCCGACGTGTACGCGCTTGTCTGCGATATGTGCAAATTTATCCTTGCATTCGAGGGCGATATCCCCGGAGCAAAGGCGGAGGAGTGCGGCAATTTCAGCGAGCAGAATCTGCCTATGGCAAAGTTCTATATATCCCGCTACCTGAGCGAGCTGGAGGAGCATAAACGCTTCGTCTATCCTCAGTAACCCTGTTTCAAATTAATACCGCAGCCGAATATCATTCAGCTGCGGCATTTTAATATATAAAGTTAACATTGCAAAATTTGCTTAAAAATAAGCAGAATTGAATAGTTTTATTGTTATTTAGTGTTGGGCGCCGTTGCGCGGTAAAATTCGCAAAGGGCTTTTAATGTGCAGTTTGCGCAGTCGGGTCTTTGCGAGTGACAAACCCTGCGCCCGTGGTATATAAGCCAGTGATGCGCCTTCGACCATTCGCTTTTCGGAATAATTTCGTTAAGCTGCGCTTCGGTCTTTTCGGGCGTGTTGGCGTGTGCAAGCCCCAGCCTGTTTGAAACTCTGAACACGTGCGTGTCGACGGCAATCGCGTCGCCGCCGAAGGCTACGGCATAAACCACGTTCGCCGTTTTTTGCCCCACCCCCGCAAGCTTTTTAAGGTCGTCGTGCGAAGAGGGCACTTCGCCTGCAAATTTCTCCATGATGTCGCGGCTGGCGGAGAGAATGTGCGCCGCCTTGTTGTGGTAAAACCCGCAGGAGAATATGTATTTTTCAAGCTCTTCCTGCGAAAGGGTGAGCATCTTTTCGGGCGTGTTGTAGTTTTTAAACAGCACGTCGGTCACCTTGTTCACCCGTTCGTCGGTGCACTGCGCGGAGAGTATGACCGCGACGAGCAGTTCGTAGGGGCTTTTATACTGCAGCGCGGGCTTTGCGTCGGGGTATAATCTCTCAAGTTCGGCAAGAATTTTTTCAGATGTATTTTTGTCCATAAAAAAATTTTATCACTTTTTTTATCCGCTTGCAAGCACGGGCGCCCCGTTTATCTTTTTTGCCTGATTTTTCCCTAAAACGCTTATTAATTCTGCGGTATAATTTAAGCGGACTGCGCCCGCAAATTTTGCGGGCGCAGTCCGCTTTTTTTAAAATTTTTAAACTTTTTTTATGAAATATCCGTTCGCGCCGCGCACCTGCGTCACGTATCCGTAAAAGGCCGAAAAGCCCGCGCGGCTTATGGCATATTTTGCCGCATTCCGGAATGCGGCGGGATATTTTACCGAAAATCCGCACCCGAGTTTAAGTTCAGAAGGCGTTGCCACCACTGCGGCGGGTATGCCCAGCGAGCACAGCTTTGCCTTACATTCTATCGCCTGCGTGCGCGAGCGGAAAACCGCCAAAATTTCCGTCATAATAGTCCCCTTTGCCGTCGTATATTAAAATAAATGCTGTAATCGGTGCGGCGGGTGTACAAGCCCGCCCGTTTTCGCGGCGGCGCGCCTGTGCGGCAACAGTCGCGCGTGCACTCCGTCTGCCGTATAGCCGTATATTATCATAATATGATTTATAAGGGGGTAAATGCCATATGATTTATTTCGATAACGCCGCCACGGGCGGCTTCAAGCCGCAGAGCGTGCTGTCTGCAGTCGGCGCCGCGCTCAAAGTGTGCGCTAATCCCGGCCGCAGCGGACACAAACTCTCCGTCGCCTGCTCCGAGCGCGTGTATGCCTGCCGCAGGGCGCTTATGGAGTTCTTCGGCGGCTATTCGTGCGACAGAACAATCTTCACGAAAAACTGCACCGAGGCGCTCAACATCGCGCTCTTCGGCGCTCTCCGCCCCGGCGACAAGGTGGTTACGACCTTTGCCGAGCACAACTCCGTTCTCCGTCCCCTCCAGCGGCTGGAGGAAACGGGGGTGGAAGTTAAACTAGCCCCGCTCACTAGAGGCGGCGAGATAGATATTCCCGCGCTCGCCTCCATGGTGCATGCCGATACGAAGGCGGTGGTCATAACGCTTGCCTCAAACGTAACGGGCGCGGTCACCGACGTAAAAGAACTGCGCTCGGCAATACCCCCGCGCACACTGCTTATCTGCGACGGCGCGCAGGCGTGCGGCCACATACCGCTGAATATGCGGGAATGCGGCATCGACGCGCTTTGTATCGCGGGGCACAAGGGTATGTACGGCATACAGGGCAGCGGAGCGCTGCTCTTTTCGGAACGAATCGACCCTTTGCCGCTCATGTACGGCGGCACTGGCAGCGAAAGCTTCAATCTTAATATGCCCGATTTTTATCCCGACAGATTGGAGAGCGGCACTTTGAACTACCCCGCAATCGTCTCGCTGGCGGAGGGGGTGCTGTACCTCAAATCGCACTTCAACGAGGAGCGCGACAAGCTCCGCCATCTCACGTCCCTGCTTCACGAAGAGCTCTCAAAAATGCCGTTCGTCCGGCTATACTCCCGCCCCAATTATGTGGGAATCACCGCCTTTTCTCTCGGCGGCATGGGCTCTGAACAGGCGGCTTACCGCCTTTCGGAAGAGTTCGCGGTATGCGTGCGCGGCGGTCTGCACTGCGCGCCGCTCATTCACGAGGCTCTCGGCACGTCGGACGGCGGGCTGATACGCGCTTCTCTATCGCCGTTCAATACCGAAAGGGAGGTCGGGCTCTTCTGCACGGCGGTAAAGTCGCTCGCGGGCGAACGGTAAAGCCGATTGCCCCGCACATATGCCGCAACCAATACGCATTATTTGCATAACAAACGTATAAAAGCCGTGCTTGGTGCGCCGCAAGGTTCCGCCGCATATTGCGCTCCCGCGGCTTAAAATCGTCCCTGTTAAATTCTTTTAAGCCTCGCGATGATGTTTTTTAGTTTTTGCCGCTTGAATCCGTCGAGCGTCGGCGCCATCATGTTATAGAAGTTGTCTAGGTCGGCGTTTGTGAGCGTGCCTTCGCGCTTTCCGCGCTCGGCCTCTTCAATCACAGCCCGCATAATGTCGCCCTGGCTCTTCCCCTTCATGGAGTTCGCCACGTTTTTAACAAGGTTTACCCCCTTATCGTTGTCGAAGTCGCTGTTTTTGCCGTTATTTTCCTTTCGGCCGTCAGAAAAACTTTTAAAATCTTTCACGCCTTCCTCCGCATATAATAGTAATATCAATCTATGCGGCGGTAAAAAAATATGCAACTTCTTCTCATTCTCGCCCTGCTCCTGTATGGCGGCAAGGGTGACAATGCAAAACTTTTTAAAGAGTTCAGGCCTATTTTAGAATCGGTCGGCGGCGACGAGGTAAAGGCGGCCCTCAAAGAGGCCGAAGAGCTTAACGAGGTGATTTCGGCGTTCGGCGGACTGGGTTCGAAAAATGCAGCCAACCCGCCTCAAACCGGAAACGCAGGCACATATGCCGCATCTGGCGGTAAAAACAATGGCGAAGCCGAAAACGGCGCTACATATGCGAAAAATGACGATGATTTTCAAAAAAACGAGGGCACATATGCCGCAACCAACGATAATTCAGGCAAAGACGCTCCGCCGTCGGGCGAAGGTCAATTTCCGCTCGCCCCGGTTGCGGGCATTGCCGACAAAGAAATTCTGTACCGCCTCGTGCGGTATTTTTCCGAAAATGCCGCAAGCGCGTAGTTCTTTTGCATAAACTTCCCGGCGGCGGGCGGTTTCGTTTCCGCCCGCCGCCGATATTTTATCGCGCGGCTGTTATTCCATATATATAATATATACGGTGCCTGCACGCGAGCCGGCCGTATTACCCGTATTTTGTGTTATATCCCGTCTATCCATACAAAATATAAGCGGCTGTTCGGGAAGGTATAAAAAAATCGAAAAAAGCGCAAAATTTTTTAAAAATTCGCTTGACTTATTTAAAACCTTTTGTTATGATATAAAAGCTGTCGTTGAGGCAGCATAGTTTTTCTCTCTGAGAAAGACAAAAATCCCCGCTTTTGCGTGGGAAAGCCGAAGATTGACAACTGCATAGAGAAAGAAAAGAAAAACAAGTACAAAAGGCAATTTACAGATTGATTTTGGTTAATACGAGTAAAGAAAGCGGACAATTTTGTTTGGTTTCGAACTGTGAAAAAAATTGAAATTAGTCGAGTTAAAGTTGTAGAATTTTTGTAAGTT
>DVFR01000011.1 GCA_018713165.1 Candidatus Coproplasma stercoravium
TAGCCCGTAAATGCGATTTGAGAAAGAACATTACTGAATCGATTATCGTACAAATTATTTTCAGCAAACTTTCCCTTAAAATTATCTTCAATCACCCAATAGCAATCATTAAGCGACAGTCCTTTGCAAAAATCGATAATCCCTTTTGTATCTTTTTCATTCAGTCCAAGCTTGGCAAGAAAATTTTGCACATACGCTCGATTACTCGGAATAGTGCGGCGCTTTAACCAAATCGCCAATCCGTGATCCGAAAGCTCTAAATCCAATGGTAACAAAGATTTATGCTCATTGTTTACCGATAAAATATGCGTGGAAACTCCATCGATATCTTTTTGCATATCGAAATATAACAAATTAGTATCAAAATGTTTAAGAATATAACTCATTACTTTTTCTCCCCGTGTTTAGCAAGATTTAACAGTCTGTCATATTCATCGGGCGACAACAAAATTGCCGTAGGAACATTGTTTTTTAATACTACGATTTGTTTTTCATCGTGCAAGCGAGAAAAGATTTTCGAAGCCTGTCCTTGATTAAACATCGTTATAGAAACCAAATTGTTCAATATATTTTTCTCTGTCATAGTTAACCTCTTCTTTATTATAGCAACATACAATCTAAATGTCAATAGTAGTTTTAATTTTAATTAGAATTTATTGTATCCCACCCCATTTAAAAAGTTGATCCAAAAGTTGCCCCAAATTTTCTAAAAATTAAAAAATTTTAGCCTAAAATATGCAAAATCTGCGCATATTTTAGGCTATTGAACTGTTTTTTATGAAATTTTATACTTTTGAGATAATCGCGTCTCCCCTGCCAGCAATCACGACAGTTCGCTATGCGAACTGTTTTTTTATTGTTTAAATTACCGAACACGCAACGACAGCCCTTTGGGCTGTTTGCGCAAAACGCGATTGCGCCTTTACGGCGAACTTTTATCTTAAATCTTCCGCCAGACAGTTCGCTATTAATGCAGACTTTTTATATGCTAAAACAGTTGCGTGAAATTAAGTATTGCTTATGTATGGCAATTGTGTTAAAATACTGTCAGGTGAAACACTATGCAGATTGAACAACTACAGGAAGTACTTTCCATTGCCGACAGGCGCGCGATAGTAAAAAAGTTGAAAGCTCTCGGATACGGCGACTGTGCAAGAGATAAAAAGTACCGCGACTTTTTGCTTCCCGTTATATTCAACAGCGACGAGCAATCCACAGATTGGACAGAAAACGCCAAAGGCGACAGACATTTCAAAGCCTATATTTTTACAAACGTAACGGGCGCCGAACGGACGACTTTTATCGTTCTCGAAACAAATTCAATCGATAAAGATAATGATATATCCCGCTCTCTCGCAATAGATATTCTGTTCAAAGAATAGCCGCACCGCCTACTTGACTCTTGCAAAAGTGCCTACGGTTTCGTTTACCGTTTCGACAAAGGCAAAAGTATCGTCGTACTTCTTTAATATATTCCTGAATTCGACGAGCTGGCGCTTGTTTACAACGCATACGATAACCGTGCGGTCGGTATTGCTGTACGCGCCCTTAGCCTGGAGCTTCGTGGCGCCGTGATGCAGCTTTTCGAAAATTTCGGCGTCTATCTCATCGGGGTGCGTGGTTACAATAAAGAATTTATAGGCTGACTTCGAGCCCTTTATTATCATATTGCCAACGAAGCTCATCAAAAAACAATAGAGCATGCACAGGCATACAGGCTTGTAGTCGTAGATTATTTCGCCGTTATCGCCCGTCCTCGTATACACAAAGTACGAGGCAATGGCGATGGCGGCGTTTATTACGAAGTTTATCCAGAAGAAATTGAGTTCCGGTTTTTTTATGCTCACATATTTTGCAATTATATCGGAGCCGCCTGTGGACGAGTTGCGGCGGAAGCCTACGCCGTAAACAAACCCCGCTATCGCACCCGCGATAAGTGCGGGGAATATGGTATCCACCCCCTGCGCGTCGTATTTTATAGCAGAGAGGTCGGCCATTCTGAGCACTATGAGCGAAAGCGAATATACAACTACAAACACAGCCGTTTTAACGGCAAATTCCCTCGTTATAAAGAAAAATGCGAATATGCAGAGAGGAATGTTTACTATGAGCGTAAAGTAACCGAGGTTAAACGACAGGTTCGTAAGGTGCTCTATCATTGCGCCTATGCCGCCGACGCCCGCGGGAGCAAAGTCATTTTCAAGCACAAACAGCTCATAGTTGAGCGCATATACAAAGGCGAGCACTATTATAAGAAGATAATCGATTATATAAGTACGTAATCTGACTTTATTCATGATAAGCAAAAAATCGGATACTCAACCGTTTTATATACACAATTCATGCCGCCGCACACAGACATGCGCAGCGGCAATTTCATGCAATACAATATATTTTATACCCTCACGTCGCCCTTTGCCCCGAGAACGGATTCGTTCTTCGCGAGGATGGGGTCGATTTCGTTTGAAATGAATTCGACGACCTGCGAGGGCGCGCGCCCGATAAACTTCTTCGCGTCGAGAATTTCGTCCAGCCTGTCTTTTACCGCGGCAAACATATCGTTGTTCTTTATAAGGTCGATGAGGTTGTTGTCGCCGCCCCTCTCCTTAACGTTTCTGCCTGCCTCCATGGAGAGCACGCGTATGCGTTCATGCAGTTCCTGCCTGTTTCCGCCCGCCTTTACGCACTCCATCATTATATTTTCCGTCGCCATGAACGGAAGTTCGGCGGCTATGTGCTTGGCTATTACCTTGTCGTACACGACGAGGTTTTCAGACACGTTCATATATATATTGAGTATGCCGTCGAGCGCGAGGAACGCCTGCGCGTTTACTATCCTGCGGTTTGCCGAGTCGTCGAGCGTGCGTTCGAACCACTGCGTGCCCGCGGTTATCGCGCTGTTCATGGGGAGAGAGATGACGTATCTTGCAAGCGAACCCATACGCTCGGAACGCATGGGGTTGCGCTTATAAGCCATTGCCGAAGAGCCTATCTGCAATTTTTCAAACGGCTCCTCTATCTCCTTCATGTTCTGCAGAATTCTTATATCGTTGGAGAACTTGTATGCGCTCTGCGCAATCTGCGAGAGCACGCACAATACGTTGTAGTCGAATTTTCTGGGATAGGTCTGCCCCGTCACGCCGTAGACTTTATCGAAGCCCATCTTCGCGACGACTCTCTTTTCAAGCTCTTTAACCTTGCTTTCGTCGCCGTCGAACAGCTCCATAAAGCTTGCCTGCGTGCCGGTAGTGCCCTTTACGCCGCGAAGTCTGAACTGCGAGAAGAGATTTTCGAGGTCGTTATAGTCCATCTCCAAATCCTGCAACCAGAGCGTGGCGCGCTTGCCCACCGTGGTAAGCTGCGCGGGCTGAAGGTGCGTAAAGCCAAGCGTGGGCATATCTTTGTATTTAAGCGCAAACGCGCGAAGCTTGTCCATTACGTTGACGAGCTTGTTCTTTATTATTTTAAGCGCGTCGTACATAATGATAAGTTCGGAATTGCAGTCGACAAAGCAGCTCGTCGCGCCGAGGTGAATGATGGGCATAGCCGACTTTGCCTGGTCGCCGAAGGCGTGAACGTGCGCCATTACGTCGTGGCGCACTTCGCGCTCGTACTTTGCCGCAACGTCGAAGTTGATATTGTCGGCGTACTTTTTCATCTCGTCAATCTGCGACTTTTTTATGTTGAGCCCGAGCTCCATCTCCGACTCTGCGAGCGCAATCCACAGCTTTCTCCAAAGTTTGAAGCGCTTTTCGTCGGAAAAGTTTTCGCTCATCTCTCTGCTTGCGTATCTGGTTATAAGGGGATTTTCGTAAACGGAATTGTCTGCCATAATTATCTCCGTGGTAAAAATTTATCGCGTTGTAAAATTTATTTGTTTTTTGTGATATATTTCTTCAGGCTTACAAAAGCGAGGGCGGCGAGCGATATAATGCCGTTCACTCCGCCCACAGCCATCACTATTATGCCCGCGAGTATGCGCGCGCCCCTGTCGCCGTCCGACGCGGGCAGGTTCGCCGAAGTAAGGTACAGCACGAGCCCCACTACTATGCAAACCACAGCCGCCGCAATGAACGAGCAGAGCACTATCACCGTCGTTTTGTGCGTAGACATCTGTTTTAAACCTTAAAACTTTTTGGGTTCGGGATAATCTGCGCCGAACGTTTCGCAGGTGACCTTTTTCATAACCTGCGGCTTTACGGGCTTGTCGCGGAAGTCGGTTTTCGCCGAGGCGATTTCGTCTACCACGTCCATCCCCTCGATAACCTTGCCGAAAGCGGCGTACTGTCCGTCGAGATGGGAAGCGTTTTTATGCATTATGAAGAACTGCGAACCCGCACTGTCGGGAATCATGGTGCGCGCCATAGAAAGCACCCCGCGCGAGTGTTTAATATCGTTCTGTTTAAAGCCGTTGAGGGCAAATTCGCCCCTTATGGTATAACCGGGGCCGCCCGCGCCGGTGCCCGCAGGGTCGCCGCCCTGAATCATAAAGCCCTCTATCACGCGGTGAAAGGTAAGCCCGTCGTAAAATCCGCTCTTGACTAAGCTTATAAAGTTGTTCACGGTGTTGGGCGCCTTGTCGGGATAGAGTTCGGCAACTATCTTTTTGCCGTTCTCCATTTCTATGGTAATTACAGGATTTTTCATATACGTCACCTTAAATTATATTTGCGGCGGAACGCCGCGTAAAGTTTATCCGAGTTCGGGAAACTTTTCGAGTTTTACGCCGGCCTCGTCGAAGAGTTTTATCGAAAATTCGTCGGGATATCCCTCTTTATACACCACGCGCTTTATGCCCGAATTGATTATTATTTTGGCGCATATCACGCAGGGCTGGTGCGTACAGTAGAGGGTGCACCCCTCCACGCTGGAACCCACTCTCGCCGCCTGAATGATTGCATTCTGTTCGGCGTGCACGGCATAGCAAATCTCCTGCATCGTGCCGCTCTTTATGCCCATTTTGTTGCGTATGCACTCGCCCTTGTCGGCACAGCTCTTTATGCCCTGGGGCGCGCCGTTGTAGCCCGTGGCGATTATGCGCTTGTCGCGCACGATAACCGCGCCGACGTGCCTGTTGCCCCTTATGCAACTCGACCAACCGCTTATGTGCTCGGTGAGTTCCATAAACCTTTTATCCCATTTATCCATAGGCAAATACCTTCATTTTTTTTGCTCTTACGGTATTTTACCATATTTTTACGCAGATTGCAATTTTTTATAAGATTATGTTTAACTTTAATTGCCTTCGTTTATAAAAATGATGTACGAAAAATTCTAAGTTTATCGGAGGAATCGATTATGACAATCAAACCTTTGTTCGACAAAGTTGTCGTAGAACCCGTTAAAGCGGAGGAAAAATCCAAAGGCGGCATAATTCTCACGGCGGCAGCCCAGGAAAAACCCGCCACCTGCACCGTCGTTGCGGTAGGCCCCGGCGGCGTTATCGACGGCAAGGAAGTTGTAATGCAGGTTAAACCCGGAGATAAAGTGCTTCTTTCCAAATACAGCGGAACGGAAGTTAAGGTTGACGGCAAGGAATATACCATAATACGCCAGAGTGACATTCTGGCAATCGTTGAGTAATCGGGAGGTTTTTTGAATTATGACTAAACAGATTAAATACGGCGACGACGCCAGAAAGGCGCTTGAAAAAGGCGTAAACGTAATTGCTGATACCGTTAAAATAACGCTCGGCCCCAAGGGCAGGAACGTTGTGCTCGATAAAAAATTCGGCGCACCTTTAATCACCAACGACGGCGTGACAATCGCAAAGGAAATCGAGCTTGAAGACCCGTTCGAAAATATGGGCGCACAGCTCGTTAAGGAAGTTTCGACAAAGACCAACGACGTTGCGGGCGACGGCACCACCACCGCCATGCTGCTTGCGCAGGCTATAATCCGCGAAGGACTTAAAAACCTCGCAGCGGGCGCCAACCCCATCATCCTTAAAAAAGGTATCGCGGCGGCAGTCGATACGGCTGTAAATAAGATTAAGTCGATATCCAAGCCCGTTGAAAGCAAGCTCGCCATCTCGCAGGTAGCCTCCATCTCCGCAGGCGACGCAAGCGTCGGCGAACTCATCGCAAACGCAATGGAGATTGTGGGCAAAGACGGCGTTATAACCGTTGAAGAGGGCAAGTCTATGACCACCGAACTTTCTACCGTTGAAGGCATGCAGTTCGACAGAGGCTACGCCTCCGCTTACATGGTTACCAACACCGAAAAGATGGAAGCCGTACTCGACAATCCTTATATTCTGATTACCGACAAGAAGATATCCTCCCTCCAGGAGATACTGCCCATAATCGAGCCCATCGCACAGCAGGGCGCAAGGCTGCTCATCATAGCCGAGGACGTAGAGGGCGACGCGCTTGCGGCGCTCATCGTAAACAAGCTGAAGGGCGTTTTAAACTGCGTTGCGGTAAAGGCACCCGGCTTCGGCGACAGAAGAAAGGCCATGCTCGAAGATATCGCAATTCTTACAGGCGGCACGGTCGTTTCCTCCGATTTGGGTTACGAATTCAAGGACGTTACCCCCGATATGCTCGGCAGAGCCGCACAGGTTAAGGTCGACAAAGACAACACCACCATCATCAACGGTTCGGGCGATAAAGACGCAATTAAGGCAAGGGTTGCCTCCATTAAGGCACAGATTGCAGAAACGACTTCCGATTACGATAAAGAAAAACTTCAGGAGCGCCTTGCCAAACTTGCAGGCGGCGTAGCCGTAATAAGCGTAGGCGCGGCGACCGAAGTTGAAATGAAGGAAAAGAAGCTGAGAATAGAGGACGCACTTTCGGCTACGAGAGCGGCTGTCGAAGAGGGCATCGTTCCCGGCGGCGGCACCACTCTTCTTTCGTGCATACCCGATATAAAGAAGCTTGTAGATAAGCTCGAGGGCGACGAAAAGACGGGCGCAAAGATTATTCTCCGCGCCGTTGAAGAGCCCGTACGCCAGATAGCCGCAAACGCCGGTCTCGACGGTTCGGTTATCGTAAACAATATTCTGGGTTCCAAGAAGGCAAACTACGGCTTCGACGCACTCAAAGACGAATACACCGATATGGTTGCAAGCGGCATAATCGACCCGACCAAGGTTACCCGTTCCGCACTGCAGAATGCGGCGTCGGTTGCGGCAACGCTCCTCACCACCGAGAGTATCGTAACCGATATCCCCACTCCTCCCGCACCCGCGGCTCCCAACCCCGACATGGGCGGAATGTATTAATTGAATAAAACTGCTATAATATACGACCCGCCCCGCGCAGATTTTGCGCGGGGCGGGTTAATTTATTATGTATAATAAGATTAAATATCCTCAATAAAAAAGTTGCCATGCTTGCTGCTATAGCCTGAGTAGAGAAATGTATCCTTGCCGACAAAATTAATCTGGTACATTCTGAAAGTTACCCAAAAGTTTTTAGGTTTCCAAAACTCCCTGTATGAATACCGGTAGGTCATACCCGCCCTCTTCATAACTTCGCCGCTGCGAGGATTGTTTACGTCGTGGGTGGCGGTAACGTATTGCAAACCATCCGCTTTGAGTCTATTCAGAACAGCTCCTACCGCCTCGCTCATTATGCCCATTCCGCGAAACTGCGGCAG
>DVFR01000002.1 GCA_018713165.1 Candidatus Coproplasma stercoravium
CGGGCGCAATTCTGCGCCCGCACGCCATAGTAAAATTTTATGAGGTTATGTGTGAACGTATTTTAGCTGTGAAATTATTCTAAAATGTTTCAATATTCTAATATATTATCGAAATGGATTTCTATTTTCCATTCATCGGGTATCATGCTGTTAATAATTCTGGGAATACGCGCATTGCCATCGTTATATCCGTAGTCTACATTAAATATTGCGCTGTCGAAAGAGTGAAAATATGTGAGTAACAGGTCGGTTTTTTTGTTTTGCAATATTTCCTTCCTTTGCAGCGTCAGGCTGAACGATGACGTGCTCATATAGCTGTTTCCGTTTCGCTCTTCTATGCTCCAGCTCGCGCCGTAATACCACGGCGCATCCATTCCTCTATCAAATAACGCTTCTTTGCCGTTAGAGTAGGTGCCCTGTGACGACAGGCTTTCAAAGTCTATCTCTCCTTCGCTGCCCCATGTTATTGTCATGATATCCAGCCAGATGGGTTTTATAAACACAAATTTGTTGCCGTGAGAATCGTCAAACATTATATTGCCGTTTATAAGGTAAGTATTATCTTTTTCGTTCAGCCACACGGCGACGTTCAACGTCATCTTTACCGCACTGTTTGCGCGCTGATTCTGGTAACCGTATTCCGTAAGTATACCGCCGCAGTTATTTAGGTCCCAGATATTATTGTCGTCGAACCAAAGCTCTTTAGAGGCACCGCTTATGAATTTTGTATCGTTCGCTTTGTCTGCCTCAATGTTGTTATTATTTAAAAATTTGTTATAACTATCTTCGTCTTCATAATATACAGTATCAATCGCATGCCCCACGGTGTAACAAAGTCCGCCAACATTATAGTATATAAACATAGTCAAAAACGTTACGACGACTATAACTACGAAAATAATGGCGACTGTTACAGCTGTAAATCTGAATTTAAATTTTTTCATTACATTACCTTCCTTAATTATTTTCAGTAAGGTCAGTCTGACTGTAAAAGTCAGTTTTTACCGTTACCGTCGCCGTTAGTTTTATTCTTTTTTGTGTCGCGGGAAAGTGAGTAAACTACATTCTCCGTTGTATTTTTTTTGCCTATAGAATCGGCGATGATTGAAAGATTGTAACCGATATATGACAGGAGCGAAAATACGGCTTGAATTATGAAGTAATATAAAATGTGTTCCCATATCGTCGCCGAGCTATAAACCATATTTACAAGCAGCAACGCTAATATAAATATAGCGACAACAATATTTAATGTGATAAATTTTGCTCTTTTAGAAAATTTCATTTTAATACTCCTTTTTATAATTATATATGTCAATACTTCAATAAATCCTTGGTTACGAACACTTCAAGCGGCCATAGCGAGTCTACTTCGTCGAGCGTAAATCCTAAGCTTGCATCAAGTTCGAGTTCACCGTCATACTTGAATCCCAGATTTGCACTAAGGTTTATATCTATTTCAGTAAATGTGTGTATGTAAGTAAATATGATTGTGGAGGGTTCGTTTTCTGTCCTTTTTAAGTTAACGGAAGCGGAGACTTCTTTAGCGTATCCGCCGAAAGTCCGGTTTTGTTCGTCAAAATCCCAAATAATGCCTGAATTTATGTCATATTTTATTTGGCTTATCTGAACAGGCGTTCCGTTGGTATATTCTCCTGAAGTGGATTTATCTTTAATGTTGAATCGTTTTTCGATAACAATGTGCTGTTAATTACATTTCCGTTTTCGTCGGATGTTTCTTTCACCCAGACTGTCTTTTCGGCAGCAACGACGAACTGTTCGTCGTCATTTTCGGTCTGTGAGGAACTCATTGCCTGCTTTGTGCTTTTTGTCTGTGTTGTAGCAGGTGCGTTTTCCGCCGCATGTTCATTGTATGCTTTTTCTGTTAAATAGTATGTAGTTTCGGAATAATACCCGTCATCCGCATAAACGGTATAGCTGTCGGGTTTTGGCCTAATTGCCGCGAGTGCGCCAACTGCTACCAAAGTAAAAGTTGCCGCAAGGGCTGCCGCCGTAATGCGCACGGCGCGTCTATTTGGTTTTATCATAATTTTCTCCTTGTCGTATGGTTTGTTTCGGGTGCATCCTTAATAACACTTTATCACCGCAAAGCATAAAAGTCAACGGCAAAAGGGCCTAAAACTGTCCCGCTTTTGTCCCGCTTTGCTTTTTGAGGCCATTCTACCGCCGCGCTACACGGCGGTTTTTGTCCCGCTTCTGTCCCGCTTCTCCGGGTAAAAAACAAAAAAGTATAAAAATATGTGTATAATTTATTTTCATTTTATGCGGAAGGTGATATAATAAACCTATGGACAGGATAGACGGCAAGTACTTAAAGGAACTGCGCGAAATGCAGGGGCTATCTATACGTGAACTGGCGGAAAAGATTTATGTTTCAAAATCTTCGGTGCAGCGGTGGGAGCAGTATGTAGTGCCCGAAAATGCCGATATTTTAAATAAGCTTTCGGAAGTATTCGGTATTTCCGTTGAGGATATGCGCAAACAATCGGCAGAAAAATACGGCGTTGAGCACCTTAAAGATATGGTTGCCGAAGAGGACGACGGGCTTACGCCCGACGAGCGCGCCGCGGCAAAATTCGGAATAAAGGGGCTGGGGATAGCCGCAGCGGTGCTCTGCGCGGCACTCGTGCTCGTAGTCTTAATTTTAATATTTTTATAAAAATTAAATTGTATTTTTATACCCCGCCATGTGCTTTAAAATTTCGCATATGTGTTGGGAAATTTTATATTTTTTAGCATAGAAAATGGCGCCCGCCTGCAAATTTTTGCAGGCGGGCGCCATTAAATTTAATTTAATTTTTCGGCAAAAAATTATTTGAGATAAATGCCGTTTTCGTTCGCGTCGACAGTGATTTCAGTGCCCGCCTCGGGATTTTTTTGTATAATAAATTTAGCTATCGGCGTTTCGATATTTTTTTGTATAAATCTCTTCAACGGGCGCGCGCCGTAAATATTGTCGTAGCCGTTGTCGGCGATATACGTTTTCGCCGCGTCGGTGACTTTGAGCGCAAGATTTTCGTCGTTGAGCCTTGAAACGAGCCGTTTGAGCTGTATATCGACTATGCCGCCGATATTCTCGCGCGTGAGCGGCCTGAACATTATAATCTCGTCCAGCCTGTTCAAAAATTCGGGGCGGAAAGCCTGCTTTAATATGGCGTAAACCCTGTCCTGCGCCGCCTTTGAAATTTCGCCGCCCTCTATGCCCTCGATAATGTCGGTCGCGCCGAGGTTGGAGGTGAGAATTATTATCGTGTTTTTAAAGTCTACCGTGCGCCCCTGCGAGTCGGTTATTCTGCCGTCGTCGAGTATCTGCAGCAGGATATTGAACACGTCGGGGTGCGCCTTTTCAATCTCGTCGAAGAGCACTATGGAGTAGGGTTTTCTGCGCACCGCCTCGGTGAGCGTGCCGCCCTCTTCATAGCCAACGTATCCCGGGGGCGCGCCTACAAGACGGCTTACCGAGAATTTCTCCATATACTCGCTCATATCAATCCGCACGATATTCTTTTCGTCGTCGAAAAGGTTCTCGGCGAGCGCCTTTGCAAGTTCGGTCTTGCCCACGCCCGTGGGGCCTAAGAAGAGGAAGGAGCCTATCGGTCTGTTCGGGTCGGAAATGCCCGCGCGCGAACGCAGTATCGCGTCGGATACCTTGTCGACCGCCTCGTTCTGCCCAACGACCCTCTTGTGCAGGTCTTCGGGCAGGTGCAGAATCTTTTCGCGCTCGCCCTCTTTGAGTCGCGCTACGGGTATGCCCGTCCAGCGCGAGATTATCAGGTTAATCTGCTCTTCGGTAACCTCGTCCTGCAAAAGGTCGCCCTTTCTCTCGGCGTTCTGCGTCTTTGCCTTTTCAAGCTGTTTTTCGAGTGCGGGCAACTCGCCGTATCTGAGGCGCGCGGCGCGTTCGAAATCGCCGCTGTTCGTCGCCTGCTCAATCTCCGCCTTTAATGAATCGACCTTCTCTTTGAGCTGTTTTTCGCTCTGTATCGCCTGCTTTTCGTCCTCCCACTTTGCCTTCATCTCGGCAAACTGGGCCTTATATTCGGCAAGCTCCTTCTTCAAAGCTTCCAGCCTCGCCTCGGAGATGTTGTCCTTCTCCTTGGAGAGCGCCTTTTCCTCGACTTCGAGCTGCAATATCTTTCTGTTTAAGGTATCCATGTCCGAAGGCATGGAGTCAATCTCCGTTCGTATCATCGCCGCCGCTTCGTCCACGAGGTCAATGGCCTTGTCGGGCAAAAAACGGTCGGTAATATAGCGGTTTGAAAGGGTGGCGGCGGCAACGAGCGCGTCGTCGTGAATGCGCACGCCGTGGAATATTTCAAACCTCTCTTTGAGTCCGCGCAGAATGGAAATGGTGTCCTCGACCGTCGGTTCGTTTACCATAACGGGCTGGAAACGGCGGGCGAGCGCGGCATCCTTTTCGATATATTTGCGGTATTCGTCGAGCGTGGTCGCGCCTATGCAGTGCAGCTCGCCGCGCGCAAGCAGCGGCTTCAGCAGGTTGCCTGCGTCCATCGCGCCGTCCGTCTTGCCGGCGCCCACGACGGTGTGCAACTCGTCGATGAACAGAAGAATTCTGCCCTCGCTCTTTGTCACTTCCTGCAAAACGGCTTTAAGCCGCTCTTCAAATTCGCCGCGGTACTTCGCGCCCGCAATCAGCGCGCCCATATCGAGCGAGAAGAGCGTTTTGTCTTTAAGCCCTTCGGGCACGTCGCCTTTAACTATTCGCTGCGCAAGCCCTTCGGCTATCGCCGTCTTGCCCACGCCGGGTTCGCCTATCAAAACGGGGTTGTTTTTGGTTTTGCGCGAGAGTATGCGGATGACGTTGCGTATCTCCTCGTCGCGCCCTATCACGGGTTCGAGCTTGTGCTTTTTCGCCGCGGCGGTGAGGTCGGTGCCGTATTTTTCCAGCGCCTCATACGTCTCCTCGGGGTTGTCGCTCTTTACGCTGGTGTTGCCGCGCACGGCTTTCAGCCCCTGCAAAAATTTGTCTTTGGTTATGCCGAAGCGTTTAAAAATTCTTTCGCACGCGGGGTCGTTCTCGTCTAAAAGGGAGAGGAAGAGGTGCTCGACGGAGATATAGTCGTCCTTGAACTGCCCGGCAAGTTTTTCCGAGTTGTTGAAAATTCTGTTCGCCGCAGAAGAGAGGAACACGTTGCCGTGTGAAGAGCTCCTCGGCAGCTTTTCAATCTCGTCCTTTGCCGCAGCCGTAAGCCCGTTCACGTCGGTGCCCTGGCGCGAGAGTATGCGGGGTATAAGCCCGTCCTTGTCTAAAAGGGCATACAAAATGTGCACGGGCATAATTTCGGTATTGCCGTACTCGTTTGCAACTCTTTCGCAGTTGTTTATCGCCTGTATGCTGTTTTGGGTAAAGCGGTTGCTGTTCATGTGTCTGCCTCCTTATAGGGGTATAAGTTCAAAGCAGTCCGCGCCGCGTTCTTTGTCGGATTGCGGCGCAAACTATGCGTAAAATCTTATTTACATATAGTTTATAACGCATTCCGCAGTTCTTTAAACAGTAGCGAAAAAATTTTGCGGCCGATTTAGTACAGAATAGTAAAGATCCCCCACTAAAGTGGGGGCTTTATTTTAGCCCTATAAGGGCACTATACCGGCAACCGCTCAAGCGGTCACCGGTACGCTAAAGCTAACGACCGCGCTCCTGTTGCCTCAACCCTTAAAA
>DVFR01000003.1 GCA_018713165.1 Candidatus Coproplasma stercoravium
AGCAAGGCATTTCATAGCAAAGCGGATACCCGCTTTGCGTGCCGCAGCGAGATGAGTGAGCGCAAATGTCAGGCGCGAACGGTGACCGCCGCGCGGCGGTTTATACACCGCACGCCGCGCAAGACATAAAGGGGGGATTGTGCCGCATACCCATTAAGGTAAAAATATGAATTTCAAACCAATAGAAGAAATTAAAACCTTTCTCGAAAATATCGCCGCGCCGATGGGCATAGAGGTTGTCGACGTGGAGCAGAAGGGAGAGGCGCTCACCGTGTTCATCGAAACGGAAGCGGGCGTCGACCTCGACACCTGCGAAAAGTTCCACAATGCGATAATGGACCCGATTGACGAGCTCGACCCGAGCTTCGGCGCGCCCTACACGCTCAACGTGTCCTCGCCCGGGCTCGACCGCCCGTTCAAAACCCCGCGCGATTTCGAGCGCAATCTCGGCAAGGAAGTGGAAGTAAAGCTTTACGCTCCTTTAAAGGGCAAAAAGTTTTTGGAGGGCGTGCTTGCGGCGGCGGACGAAAATTCCGTTACGCTGAGCTTGGGCGGCAGAGAAGAAAAGATAAGCAAAAACAAGATTGCCAAAATAAACAAGGCTATAAAATTTGATTGACGCATACGTAAAAATATTTTGCTTCGCAAAAGATTTTTCCTGAACAAAATAATTATGTGCGCAAGCAAGGTTTCCTTGCGATAGCGCGACACAATTTGTCGCGAAAATCCCTCCGTCACGCTTCGCGTGCCACCTCCCTTAAAACAAGTGTTAAGGGAGGCGAGGGCTCACCGGAAGTGAATGGCGGCATTTCTGTAAAGGTGGGCACTTAAAAATGCCGCCAGAGAAACATGGTTTCTCAACCTCACGAAATTTTTCGCACTCCGCAAGGGCGAAAAATTTGTGAATATTTATTCTCAGGAGATTAAAAAATGACTAACAAAGATTTTTTCTTGGCGCTTGATGACTTGGAAAAAGAGAAGGGCATTCCCAAAGAAGTGTTTTTAGAGGCTCTGGAAAATGCCCTCATATCGGCATGCAAAAAGCAGTATGCGGGCGCCGTGGGCGCGGTTGAAATAAAGCTCAATCCCGAAAAAGGCACGCTCGACTTCTACACCGTGAGGACGGTTGTCGACGAAGTCGTTGACCGCGAAAAGGAAATTTCTTTGGAGGATGCCCGCGCGATTAAAAAGACGGCAAAGGTCGGCGACAAGCTCACCGAAAAGTTCGTCCCCAAAGATTTCTCGCGCATCGCCGCGCAGACGGCCAAGCAGGTAATTCTGCAAAAGATTCACGAAACCGAGCGCGACGCCGCCATGAGCGAGTTTGCCGACAAAGAGGGCGAGCTCCTCGTGGGAGTTGTCCGCAAAAAGGACGTCAAAAACGTTTACCTCGACCTCGGCAAGGGTCAGATTGAGGGCGTGCTTCTGCCCTCCGACCAGGTGCCCGGCGAAGTTTATAACGTGAACGATAAAGTTAAGGTGTTCGTCAAAAAGGTAAAGAGCGGCTACAACGGCGCGCAGGTGCTCGTAAGCCGTACCTCCCCCGGGCTCGTGAGAAAACTGTTCGAGGAGGAAGTTCCCGAAATCAAGCAGGGCACCGTCGTTATAAAGGAAGTCAGCCGCGAGGCGGGCTCCCGCACGAAGATGGCAATTTATTCCGAAGACCCCCGCGTCGACGCAATCGGCGCGTGCGTGGGCAACAAGGGCGCAAGGGTAAATGCAGTCGTTGCCGAACTCGGCGGCGAGAAGATTGACATTATCCCCTGGAGCGAAGACCCGCTGGAATTCATAGCAAAGGCGCTCTCGCCCGCAAAGGTGCTCTCCGTCACCCAGCTCGACGGCGAAAAGACGGCCATGGCCGTCGTTCCCGACGACAAGCTCTCGCTCGCGATAGGCAAGGACGGACAGAACGCGCGCCTCGCGGTAAGGCTTACGGGCTGGAAGATAGACGTAAAGAGCCGCAGCGCGGCAGAAAAGATGGGGCTTGCTCCCTCCGAGGAGGTAGAAGGCGAAGAACCCGCCGCAAAGGAAGATGCCCAAGACTAAAAAAATACCTTTAAGAATGTGCGTCGCCTGCCGCGAACTCAAAGAAAAGAGGGATATGCTGCGCATAGTAAAAAACGCGCAGGGCGAAATATTCATCGATTTCTCCTCGAAGGCATCGGGGCGCGGCGCCTATATATGCAACAATCCCGACTGCGTGAAAAAACTTAAAAAGCAGCGGCTTTTGAACAGAGTATTCTCGTGCGAGGTGCCCGCGGAGGTGTATTCGCGCATAGAGGAGGAGTACTTTGGAAAAGAGAGCTAAGGCAGAAAGTTACATAGGCTTCTGCCTGCGCGCCCGCAAAATAACGCTCGGCACGGGCGCGGTAGACTGCCTTAAAAGGGGCGTTTACCTCATAATAGTATGTTCCACGGCTTCGCAAAACGCATTCAAACTCGCGCAGAAGTTCGCGCGCAGGCACTACTGCCCGCTCATGGTCTGCAATTCGGGGCTTGAAAACGCCGTGCACAAGCCGGGCTGCAAGATAGCGGCGGTAACCGATATGCAGCTTGCAAAGGCAATAATTTCCGCCGCAGACGAAACTTTTGAAATATATGCTGGAGGCATAAACTGATATATGGCAAACAAATACGAGAACGCTGAAAATATAGGGAAGCTGGTATCCGGCGGGACTCTGTCCGAGCTGGGTAAAAAGGTCGGCGCATCCGAAAAGCGGGTGTCGGAGATTCTTAAAAAGCTGTCCGATATGGAGAGCGCTATCCAGGCTGCGAAAAAGCAGGAAGAGGAACGCATAGCTTTGGAGCAGGCCGAAAAGGAGAGAGCCGAAAAGGCTGAAAAGGCCGAAAGGGAAATGGCTGAAAAGGAGCAGGCGGAGAAGGAAAAAGCGGCGAAAAAAGCCGAAGAGAAGCCCGCAGAACAGCCCGCTCCCCAAAAGGTTGAAGAAAAGCCCGCGGCAAAGGCGCAGCCTGCGCCCGCGCCTTCTCCCGCTCCCGAAAAGGCGGAGGAAAAGCCCGCCGAAAAGCCTGCCCCCGAAAAGGCGGAGGCTCCCGCACCCGCGGCAAAATCTCAGCCCCAGGCAAAGCCCGCCGCTACAGCGGCGCAGGCTCCCCGCAGGCAGGAAAACGCTCCCCGTTCACCCCAGCAACGTCCCGCAGCCTCAGTTTCGGGTTCCACCTCCGGCAGACCCGCAAGGCAGGGCGATAACAGAACGTTCGTAAACAGGGATTCCCGTCCTCCCCGCCCCGGCCAGCAGCCCCGTCAGGGCGGCGCGCAGCGCCCCGCAGGTCAGTTCGGCGCAAGCCGTCCCGGAATGCCTCCGCGCCCCGCAGGCGTAAGGCCTGCCGCTCCCGCTCCCGCGGCTAAGGCAGGCAAGAACTTCGGGCCCGATAAAAAGAAGGGCGACAGGACTTATATCGAAAAGGAGAAAAAGCCTTTAAACAAGCGCTCGCTCATAAAGCAGCAGGGCGCGAGCGTGGAGGACTTCGACGACGAGAGGGGCGTATACCGCAAAGCGCGCACCAAAAAGGCGGCAAAGCAGGTCGTTGAAAAGGTAAAGATTGACCACGCCGTCGTAACTACCGACAATATCCCCATCAAGGTGCTTTCCGAAAAACTCGGCGTCACCGCCGTTGAGATAACCAAGCGCCTCTTCAAGGAGGGCGTGATTACGACTGTAAACGGCTCTATCGACTACGAAACGGCGTTCATGATTGCCGCCGACCTCGGCATAGAGCTCGAATATAAGCCCGAAAAGACGGCCGAAGAAAAGCTGATTGAAAAACAGGCCGACACGGTGGAGGAGATTGAAAGTCTCGTTCCCCGCGCACCCGTCGTAACCGTAATGGGTCACGTAGACCACGGCAAGACTTCCCTTCTGGACTATATAAGAAAGACCAAGGTCACCGAGGGCGAGGCGGGCGGCATCACCCAGCACATAGGCGCCTATTCCGTTTCGGTGGGCGATAAAAAGATAACCTTCCTCGATACGCCCGGACACGAGGCGTTCACGGCGATGAGGGCGCGCGGCGCGCAGGTTACCGATATAGTAATCCTCGTCGTTGCCGCCGACGACGGCATAATGCCGCAGACGGTAGAGGCGATAAACCACGCCAAAGCCGCTGGCGTAACCATAATCGTCGCCGTAAACAAGATGGATAAACAGGGCGCCGACATAAACAAAGTAAAACAGGATTTGACTAACTACGGTCTCGTTCCCGAAGAGTGGGGCGGCGACACGATAGTCTGCCCCGTATCCGCAAAGACGGGCGAGGGCATAGATAACCTGCTCGAAAATATTCTCCTCGTCGCAGAGATGAAGGAGCTGCTCGCCAACCCCGACAGGGAGGCGCGCGGCACCATAATAGAGGCTAAGCTCGATAAGGGCATGGGCCCCATGGCGAGCGTTCTCGTGCAGAACGGCACCCTCCACACCGGCGACAACATCATCTCCGGCATGGTAACGGGTCGCGTGCGCGCCATGATAGACGACAAGGGCAGGCAGGTAAAATCTGCCGGGCCTTCCACGGCGGTATCCGTTCTCGGCTTTGAAGAAGTTCCCAATGCGGGCGATTCGATATACGCCGTATCGCAGGAGCTGATGAAGCAGGTCATAGAGGAGAGGAAGAGAAAGGAGAGCGAGGCGCGCGTTCAGCAGACCTCGAAGATTACCCTCGACGAAGTATTCGGCAAGATTGCCGAAGGCAACATGAAAACGCTCAACCTCATAATAAAGGGCGACGTCCAGGGCTCGGTGGAGGCTGTAAAGCAGTCCGTCGTAAAACTCTCCAACGAAGAAGTTCAGGTTAAAGTAATTCACAGCGGCGCAGGCGCCGTAACCGAGAGCGACGTAATGCTCGCCGATTCCTCAAATGCGATAATTCTCGCGTTCAACGTGCGTCCCGACGCCAAGGCGAAGGCGCTTGCAGAGCGCAGCAAAGTCGACGTGCGCACCTACCGCATAATATACGACCTCCTCGACGACGTGGAGGGCGCCCTGAAGGGTATGATTGCGCCCAAGTATCAGGAAGTTTACATGGGCAAGTGCGAAGTCCGCCAGGTATTCAAAATTACGGGCGTGGGCAACGTCGCAGGCTGCTACGTGCTCGACGGCAAAATTGTCCGCGGCGGCAAACTCCGCATATACCGCGACGACGTGCTCGTCGTAGAGGGCAACGTCCAGCAGCTCAAACGCTTCAAGGACGACGTCAAGGAAGTGCGCGCGGGCTTCGAGTGCGGCTGCTCAATCGAAGGTTTCAACGACATAAAGATTGGCGATATTATAGAGTGTTATCTTATACAGGAAGTTCCCCGCACATGAGTTTGAAAAATATTCATCGTGAAATACTGTGTCGCGCTTACGGGTGTGTTCAGTCACTTACGTCAAAGTAAGCTCCTTCACACCATTCCGCACGCTCCTTGTCTTTCACGCGACTATTTTCCAAACATCGGCATCAGGAGTAAACTTTTTTCAAATAAAAAAGAGGACTACAATATGAAAGGTTTAAGGGGAGAACGCCTGGGCAGCGAGTTCCAGAAGGCTATATCCGAAATAATTTCGCGCAAACTGCGCGACAGGTATCCTCAGCTCTCTGCCATAATAAGCGTAACGGGCGCCGACGTCGCGCCCGATCTCAAAACGGCTAAAATTTACGTGAGCATATACGACAAGCCCGAAGAAAAACAGCTCGACTCCTTTGAAATAATAAAGGAAAACGCGGGCTTTATCCGCCACGAACTTTCGGGTATGCTCCGCATACGCACCGTTCCCGCGCTCTCGTTCATTCTCGACGGCAGCATGGAATACGGCGCGCATATCGACGAAATATTGAACAAACTGGACGTAAAGAGCGAAGATGACGACTGAAAATTCTGTTGCGGCTGTGGCCGCACGCATCAAAAAGGCGCAAAAAGCGGCAATATTCTGCCACGCCCGCCCCGACGGCGACGCCCTCGGCAGCGGACTTGCGCTGTGCCTTGCGATGCGCGCGGCAGGCAAAACGGCAGATTTCGTCTGCGAGGACGCTCCGCCCGAAAAATTTTTCTTCATCCCCGAGATGGCCGAGGTATGCACCTCGCTTACGGGTTCAGATTACGATTTATATATCGCCGTCGACTGCGCCGACATCGCGCGCATGGGCGAATTCGGGCACGCATATTCGCGATTTAAAGGCGATACGGTGAATATCGACCACCACGTATCCAACAAGGGCTACGCAAAATACAACTGCGTGCGCGTATGTTCCGCCACGTGCGAAATAATGCCCGAAGTCATCAGAGCGGCGGGGCTTGCAATCTCCGAACGGGTTGCAAACGCGCTCATGCTCGGACTTATAACCGACAGCGGCACTTTCACCCACAGCGACGTAACCGCGCACACGTTTTCGGTTGCCGCCGACCTTCGCGCGGCGGGCGCCGACGTGAACAAGATTAATTACGAAATGTTCTCCCGCCAGAAAAAGGCGCGCGCCCTGCTCTTTTCCCGCACGCTCGCAACCATGCGCTTTGCTCTCGATGACAGGCTTGCCTTCATTCTCGTAACGCAGTCCGCGTTAGACGAAACGGGAGCAAACAGGAGCATGACCGAGGGCTTTGTCGACTATCCGCTCACGATTGACGGGGTGGAGGTCTCAATAGCTCTCCTCGAGATGAAAAAGGGGCAGTACAAAGCGTCGCTCCGCAGCAAGCGCGCCGACGTAAACGCGGTCGCCTCAACTTTCGGCGGCGGCGGGCACGTCCTTGCCAGCGGCTGTATGCTCTTCGGCGAATACGAAGAGGTTGTCGAACGGCTCACCTACGCCGTATACCAACACATATGAGCGATACACAGCGCCCCGTATCGGGCTTTATCAACGTAAATAAGGCGCAGGGCGTATCGTCCGCGCGCGAGGTTGCAATAATAAAGAGGCTCACAAATCTTTCGTGCGGCCACCTCGGCACCCTCGACCCCATGGCGTCGGGCGTCCTTCCTGTAGCCGTCGGCAACGCCACCCGCCTTTTCGAATATTTTTTGACCAAGCGCAAGCGCTATGTCGCCGAGTTCACCTTCGGAATCGATACCGATACTCTCGATACCACGGGCGAAATTGTAAAGAGCGGCGGCAAAGTTCCCCGCCAAGAGGAGATAGAGGCGGCTTTGCCGTACCTTACGGGCGAGCTTATGCAGGTTCCGCCCAATTACAGCGCCAAGAGCGTGAACGGCGTGCGCGGCTACAAACTCGCGCGCGAGGGCAAGCAGTTTTCGCTTCCGCCCAAAAAAGTCAGCGTTGGCGAATTCAAACTTTTATGCCGCGTGTCGGAGCGGGTTTTCCGCTTTGAAATCGAGTGCGGCGGCGGCACCTATATCCGTTCGCTCGGGCGCGACCTCGCCGCATTGATGGGCACATATGCCGCAATGAACGCGCTTTGCCGTACGATGAGCGGTGATTTTAAAATAGAAAATTCGGTTGAAACGCGGCTTCTTACCCGCGACAACATATTTGGCTCTTTAATACCCGCAGACTCCGTTCTGCCGTATCCCGCCATAACTCTTTCGGCGGGGGAAGAAAAGTTATACCTCAACGGCGTTCCCGTAAATTGCGGGCTCGCCGACGGGCAGTACAGTGTCTATCGTTCCGACGGTTCGTTCTACGGAGTGGGCCTCTCGGACGGCAAAACTTTAAAATCGAGGTTAAAATTATGCTAGAAATTGTCAACTACAACAAAGACGAATACAATTTCCCCGCTCTCGTGGTGCTCGGCTGTTTCGATGCCGTCCATGTGGGACATGCAGAACTTTTAAAAAAGGCAAAATTGCAGGCAAAGATAAACGGACTCGACCTCGGCGTAATGATGTTCGGGAACGGTAAGGGCGGCAGGCAGGTTTATACTTTTGAAGAAAGGCTTGCTTTTCTCTCGGGCTACAACGCCAAATTTGTGCTTAAAATCGACTATAACGACGAATTCAAAAAGACTACCCCCGCCGAATTTTTAAACATTCTCGAAGAAAAAATCAATATCAAGGGGTATATGAGCGGAAAAGATTTCCGCTTCGGCGCGGGCGCGAAAGGTAAGTCGTCCACGCTCAAAAAGTACGCCGAAGACGAGGACAATGCCGTGTGGTATATGCCCGTCAAAGACGTTATGATAGACGGCGAAAAGGTGAGCACCACGCTCATCAAACAGTATCTCGAAGAGGGGAAGATACAAAAGGCGAACGAACTTCTCGGCAGAGAATATTTCGTAAGCGGGGAAGTGTGCGAGGGGCACGGCAGGGGCGCCAGCGTGCTCGGCTTCCCCACCGCAAACATAGTTTATCCTGCAAACAAGGTGCTTGTCGCGCCCGGCGTCTACGGCGTGGAGGCAGAAATCGACGGCACTGTATATAAAGGCGTCGCCAACTGCGGACCCCGTCCCACGTTCGGCGAGGACGCCATAGTTCTCGAAGCTTACTTCGAGGGCTTAAACGAAAATCTTTACGGTAAAACGCTCACCGTAAAATTCCTCAATTACATACGCGGCATAAAGAAGTTTGAAAACGCAGATGAGCTCAAAGCGCAGATTGCCTCCGACGCGACCAAGGTCGGCGAACCCGACGCGTCCGCCGAAGAGGTCGAGGTTTCCGCGCCCGCTGCCGAAGTTGCGGCGGAAACACCCGTTGAGGAACCCGCGCCCGAAGTCGTTGAGGAAGTTCCCGCAGAGGAGCCTGCTCCCGAAGTCGTTGAGGAAGTTCCCGCAGAGGAGCCTGTTTCCGAAGTTGCTGAGGAAACTCCTGTTGAGGAATCCGCACCCGAAGTTGCTGAGGAAGTTCCCGCAGAGGAGCCTGTTTCCGAAGTTGCTGAGGAATCCCCCGCAGAGGAACCTGCTCCCGAAGTTGCTGAGGAAGTTCCCGCAGAGGAGCCCGCACCCGAAGTTGCTGAGGAATCCCCCGTTGAGAAACCTGCTCCCGAAGTTACCGGGGAAGTTTCCGATGAGGCTGCGGAGGCCGCCGAAGAGGTTGCCGCAGAACTTTTCTCCGATAAGGAAGAAGAGCCTGAACAGCCTGCTCCCGAGGACGAGATTGCCGTTACCGAAGCTCCTTCCGAAGAGGAGACGATAGAAAAGCTCGTCGAAGAAGTTTTCGAGGGTGAAGTTAAGGAATTACCCGAACAGCCTGAGGTTGCGGAGCAGCCCGAGGCAGAAGAACCGGAAACTCCCGTTGAGGAATCCGCACCCGAAGTTGCTGAGGAAACTCCCGTTGAGGAACCCGCGCCCGAAGTCGTTGAGGAAGTTCCCGCAGAGGAGCCTGCTCCCGAAGTCGTTGAGGAAGTTCCCGCAGAGGAACCTTCGACGGAGGAAGTCGACGTTGAATCTGTCGGGGTAACCGCAGAAGATGCGGAAGAACCCGCAGAAGATGCGGAAGAACCCGCAGAAGAAGAGGGTGAAGCCGAAGAAGCGGAGGCGACGGAAGAGGAATCAGAAGATTCGGCCGGAAGCGAGGCGGCGCCCCGCAAGAACAAGAGCCGCAGAAAGGGTCGCGGCAAGGCTTCGCGCAGAAAAGGAGCAAGATGATAAAATTCGGTCCCAGCGGCAACAGCGAAAGTTTTTACGCAATGGGCTATAAACATACCGAGCAGGCGGCGAAATACGTCAGAGATTTCGGGCTCGACTGCTTTGAATACTCCTTCGGCAGGGGTGTGAACATGTCGGAGGCCAAGGCGGTTTCGATAGGCGAGGCATTCAGGGAAGAGGGCGTCGAAATTTCGGTGCACGCGCCCTACTTCATCAACTTCGCCAACCCCGCCGACGAGGCGGCGCAGAAGTCGTACGGCTATGTGCTCGACAGCGCAAAGTTTTTAAAGCTTTTCGGCGGCAAGCGGCTTGTATTTCACCCTGCCGCGCAGGGCAAGGCAACGCGTGAAGACGCCGTCGCCCTCACCGAAGAGCGGCTCAAAGTTCTGCGCGACTATATCTACCTCAACGGGTACGAAGATTTGTATTTCTGCCCCGAGGTTATGGGCAAGCTCGCGCAGATAGGCACGCTCGAAGAGGTGGTTCGTCTGTGCAAAATCGACCCCGTTTTTGTCCCCTGCGTCGATTTCGGTCATCTCAACGCCCGCGAACAGGGCAGTTTAAAGACGGTCGACGACTATAAGTCCCGCCTCGAATATATGATTTCCGAACTCGGGTTCGACAGGGTAAAAAACTTCCACGTGCATTTTTCAAAGATAATGTACGGAGGCAAGGGCGAGATAAAGCATCTGACTTTCGCCGACGAGGTCTACGGCCCCGAATTCGGGCCGCTCGCAGTCGCGCTCAAACAGCTTAAACTCGAGCCCTACATTGTCAGCGAGTCCGACGGTACTCAGGCAGAGGACGCACGCGCAATGAAAGCAATTTATAATTCGGTCGGCTAAGCAGAATTTGCGCGTACGGCATATATAAATGAGGACGCACGCGCAATGAAAGATATTTATAATAAATAATAAGGTTTGACATATCTTCCTTATTTTGCTAAAATAATAAAAAAGAATCAACGCGGCTTCTGCGCCCGCTTTAAAGGGCGCAGATTCCACGCTCTTAAAGCCGTGTTAAATTGCGGCAGGGGGCGATACAAATGCTTATTGAAAGGTCAAAAAAAATTTTTAACGCAACAGGCGCCGACAAGCTCATCGTAACGGCGCCCGATTTAAGGTTTTATTTAACGGGCTTTGCAAGTTCCGACGGGCTCGTGCTCGTCGACGAAAACGGCGCCACGTTTTACACCGACGCGCGCTATCTCGAAGCCGCTTCGGCGGCGCTCTCGGGCACGGGGATTGAGGTTAAAGAGCCTCCCCGCGCGGGCTATCTTTCGCTTGTCGAGGGCAGCGGCAGGGTGGCGGCGGCGCTCTCGCGCATAACCGCCGACGAATATATCGCGCTCTCCAAAAAGGTGGTAGAGGTTACCGACTGTACCGCGGCTTTCACCGCGGAGATGGGCGTAAAGGACGATGGCGAGCTCGCCGCTATAAAAAAGGCGTGCGAAATTGCCGATAAGGCATTTGAGGACATGCTCGGCGCGTTCAAAGAGGGCATGACCGAAAACGACGCCGCCGCGGAGCTCGAATACCGCATGCGCAAATTCGGCGCGAGCGGCACGTCGTTCGAAACTATCATGGCGTTCGGCGAGGGCAGCTCCGTTCCCCATCACGAAACGGGCTTCCGTACTCTCAGGCACGGCGACATAATTCTCATGGACTTCGGCTGCAAGTGGGGCGGTTATTGCTCCGACTGCACCCGTACGTTCCTTTTCGGCGACGATAAAAAGCACGAAGATTTCAAAAAGGCGTACGCAAAAGTTCTCGAGGCGCACATGGCGGCAAAGGAAAAGATATGCGACGGCATGACGGGCGCCGAGGCAGACGCAATCGCGCGCAACGTATTAAAAGAGGGCGGGCTCGATAAATATTTCACCCATTCCTTAGGTCACGGCATCGGCATAAACATTCACGAATTTCCCCGTCTTGCGCCTAAGTCTTCTGACGTTTTAAAAAACGGCATGGTATTCTCCGACGAGCCGGGCGTATACTTCGAGGGCGACTTCGGTATCCGCATCGAAGACAGCGTAACGCTCTCGGACGGCAAAGTCGTAAGCCTTACGAACAGCGATAAAAAACTCATCGTTTTATAATCTTATAATCTTGTAAAGTAACGCGCGCAAAGCCGCGCTTTACATAATATTTTAAAAATCTTATTACATGGAGATATAAACATGGCATCTATTTTGGCAGGCGATATCCGCAAAGGTTCAACTTTCGAATACAACGGCAAGGGTGTTTACACCGTAACGGAGTTCCAGCACGTTAAGCCCGGCAAGGGCGCGGCTTTCGTAAGGGCTACGCTCAAAAACGTGGTAACGGGTCAGGTTCTTTCCGACGTAACTTTCAACCCCACCGCAAAGCTCGAAACCGCCCAGGTTGAAACCCGCAAAATGACCTATTCCTATACCGACGGCGAGTTCTACTACTTCATGGACCCCGACACGTTCGAAATGACTACCCTTAATTTAAGCCAGGTAGAGGAAGCGCTCAAATACATCAAAGAGAACGACACCGTAACCATGAAATTTTTAAGCGGCTCCGCGTTCTCCGTAGAGCCCGAAAACTTCGTAGAGCTCAAAATAATCGAGTGCGAGCCGGGCGTTAAGGGCAACACCGCCACCAACGCGATGAAGAACGCCGTTGTCGAAACGGGCGCAACCATCAAGGTGCCCATGTTCGTCGAAGAGGGCGAAACTATCCGCATCGATACCCGTACGGGCGAGTATATGTCCCGCGTGGGCAAATAATCTTTCGGACGGCTTTTTATGAAAGTTGTCGTTCAGCGCGTAAAGCATACCTCGCTTTCCGTAAACGGTCAGCTTATCTCCGAAATTCCGTTCGGTCTTGCCGTATATCTCGGCGTAAAAGTCGGCGATACCGACGATATGCCCGCACAGATGGCAAAAAAAATTGCCGCAATGCGCATTTTTGAGGACGAAAACGGCAAGATGAATCTCTCCGTGAGGGACGTCGGCGGCGAAATTCTGCTCATTTCCCAGTTCACGCTGTATGGCGACTGTTCCCACGGCAACCGCCCGGGGTTCACCATGGCGGAGCGCCCCGAACACGCCGATATGTTATACGAGCGCACGGCGGAGGAGCTGCGCATGCTCGGCGTAACGGTAAAAACGGGCGTGTTCGGCGCAGATATGAAGATTGAGCAGTACAACGACGGGCCTGTAACCATAATATACGAAATCTGAATTTTAAATTGCAGGGCGGCATTTTTCCGCCCTGTTTTGCTTTGGAAACATATGAAAATAAAATACCTCGGCACGGCCGCGGCGGAGGGTGTGCCCGCAATGTTCTGCAAATGCGTGAGTTGCGAAAATATCCGCCGCCTCGGCAAAGGCGAATTCCGCACCCGCACGCAGATTTTAATAGACGGCGAACTCTCCGTAGATTTCCCTCCCGAAGCCTATTCAAACTCCTTGAAATACGGCTTCAATCTCGCCGACCTTAAATACGTGTTAGTCACCCATTCGCATATGGACCACTTTTACGCGCACGATTTCATTCTGCGCGGCTACCGCTATGCAAGCGGCTTTTCCTCGCCCCTTCACATATACGGCAATGCCGAGGTAGCGGCAGTCTTTGCCGAGTGCACCCGCAGGGAGATGAAGCCTTCCGTTTCGCCAAACGTCGTCATGCATACCTTAAAGCCGTACGAAAGTTACGATATCGGCGGCTATAAGCTCTTAACTCTCCCCGCAAACCACGGCAATACCGAAGACTCGCTGCTTTTTTATATCCGAAAGGGCGGCGCGGGCTATCTGCACATGCACGACACGGGGCTTCCTTGCGACGATATTTACGGCTTTTTAAAGACTTCGGGCGCAAAGGCGGGGCTCGTCAGCCTCGACTGTACCTATGCCGACCGCACGGGCATGCCGCGCCCGAGGCATATGAACATGGACGACGGCAAGCTCGTCGCCGAAAAACTTATGGCGGCGGGCGTGTGCGATAAAAACACAAAGTTCGTCGTAACGCATTTTTCGCACAACAGCAACCCTATAACTTCGCGCGTGGACAGCGCGGCGCAAAAGTACGGCTTCATCGCCGCGTACGACGGGTTGGAATTTACCATTTAAGCGGCGGGGCTGCTCATGAAAATATTCAAACACTTTGTCACCATAACAAAACACCGCTTAAAGGTGTGCCGTTACTGTTTTAAGGCGGGGCTTTACCTCCAGGGGCTCACGCACGACCTTTCAAAATACAGTCCTGTAGAATTTTTCGCGGGCGCGCGCTTTTACCAGGGCAATATGAGCCCGCAGGTAAAGGAGAGGTTGGTTCTCGGCTATTCCGCGGCGTGGCTGCACCACAAGGGGCGCAACAGGCACCACTTCGAGTATTGGCGCGACGTAGACAAAACGGGCAAAAACGCGCCCGTAAAAATGCCCGCGCGCTACCTCGGCGAAATGATTTGCGATCGCGTAGCCGCCTGCCGCATATACCTTAAAAAAGATTACACGCAGCGTTCCTCGCTCGAGTATTTTCAGCGCCGCACCGACGTTTCGTATATGCACCCCGAAACTGCCGAAAAGCTTGAATATTTTTTAACGCTTATTGCCGAAGAGGGTGAAGAGGCGGCTTTCCGCAAACTCAAAGCCTACATAAAAACCGAATCTGCCCGCGAAAAAGCCGAAACCCGCCGCCTCATCTCCGAGTATAAGTCAGAAAAGTAAACCTCAACCCGTGCCCCCTTGTCCCCCTTTGATTAAGGGGTACTTCCCAACCCGTGCCCCCCTTGTATAAAGGGGGACGAGCAAGGCATTTCATAGCAAAGCGGATACCCGCTTTGCGTGCCGCAGCGAGGTGAGTGAGCGCAAATGTCAGGCGCGAACGGTGACCGCTGCGCGGCGGTTTATACACCGCACGCCGCGCAAGATATAAAAGGGGGATTAAAAAAACAAAGAGGCGATTTAATGGTAATTAAGTCGTGTATTAAAGTCGGCATTAAATAAGAGATTCAATAAAAGTAAAATTACGGTTTAAAAATGGTAGTATCGATATGGGGATAAAGTACAACAACACAATTCTGCCTCTTGCAAAACAGCTAAGAAAAGAAATGACGAAAGAGGAGCGCCATTTATGGTTCGATTTTTTGCGATATTATTCCGTCAGATTTCTTCGTCAAAAAGTGATAGGTAATTATATTGCAGATTTTTATTGTGCAAAGGCAAAACTTATTGTTGAGCTTGATGGTTCTCAACATTATGAAGATGAGAATATCAAAAAGGATAAACAGCGCACGGATTTTTTTACAACACACGGTATTTTAGTCGTGCGAATTCCAAACACAGAAGTTAATTGTAATTTTAGTGGAGTGTGTGAGTACATAGATAGTATAGTAAACGAAAGATTAGCACTTCTTAACCCGAGCTCCCTTTAAAAAGGGCGCCTAATCCCTCAGTCGCTTCGCGCCAGCTCCCTTTAAAAAGGGCGCCTAATCCCTCAGTTGCTTCGCGCCAGCTCCCTTAAAAGGGGCGCCTAATCCCTCAGTTGTTTCGCGCCAGCTCCCCTTAAAAGGGGCGCCTAATCCCTCAGTTGCTTCGCGCCAGCTCCCTTTAAAAAGGGCGCCTAATCCCTCAGTCGCTTCGCACCAGCTTCCCTTAAAAGGGGCGCCTAATCCCTCAGTTGCTTCGCGCCAGCTCCCCTTAAAAGGGGCGCCTAATCCCTCAGTTGCTTCGCGCCAGCTCCCTTTAAAAAGGGCGCCTAATCCCTCAGTCGCTTCGCGCCAGCTTCCCTTAAAAGGGGCGCCTAATCCCTCAGTCGCTTCGCGCCAGCTTCCCTTAAAAGGGGCGCCTACCCAACCCAAGCTCCCCTTTTTAAAGGGGAGAATTAAAGAGGGGATTAAAGGGTGGGATTAAAGGGGGAATTAAACGCATGCAGGATAAACAATTTTTATCATATTGTGTTACTTATTTTCGTATAAGCACTTGATTAATTAATAAATAAGTGTTATAATTAATTTAGTGATATAAATTACCGCATAAAAGTTTACGGGCAGCGTGTTCCGCGTTATGTGTTTGCGGCAAAATATCCTTTGGCATGATTTGAAAGCGTTTTTGCCCGCCTTAGTTTTGTGGGGGGGGGTAGCTCTTCAAATATAAAACATTTATAAAGGAGTATCTTAAAATGCAGAAATTCATCAAAAAGATGAAAAAAGGCTTCACTATCATGGAGCTTGTAATCGTAATCGCGGTAATCGCTATCCTCGCCGCTGTGCTCATCCCCACGTTCTCTAATATTACCGACCGTGCTAACGACAGTGTCGCTATGCAGGAAGCTAGCCATGAGTGGAGGAACTATTCCGTAGAAGTTGCAACCAACCCCGCTTCCGATAATAACTTTATCGTTGTTTATACAGGAGATGGCGTAACTACTTACTTTGAAGTTATAGAAAATCAGTTTAATGTTGACCCTATAGAGTCTACTGGTTTAATTTATACAGCTAATGCAAGCAACGCTGCCGCTACATTGACTGGTTCATATAGTGTTGACACCACGGCTTATAATGTATTTACAAATGTAGGCGCGGCTAATAGTGGTTATACTTACGAAAATGAATCAGTTGCTATTTTCCATATGACTGTTTCCGGCTAATCAATACATAAAAACTAAAAAAGGCGGGTAAAACCGCAATGGGGGAAATGCCTCGGCAATATTGCCGCATTAATATCCCTCGTTTTAAACGGGGAAGTCCTCTATTTTTAAGAGGATTTTCCCGTTTTTAAATTTTTATCTACTCCAACCCGAGCTCCCCTTGTGTAAAGGGGGACGAGCAAGGCATTTCATAGCAAAGCGGATACCCGCTTTGCGTGCCGCAGCGAGATGAGTGAGCGCAAATGTCAGGCGCGAACGGTGACCGCCGCGCGGCGGTTTATACACCG
>DVFR01000012.1 GCA_018713165.1 Candidatus Coproplasma stercoravium
GCTCTTATCTTACTAAGCGGAGTTTTTTATGTCAATCTCTCTTAAATCTAAAGTTTTTTTCCACTGGCATAGCCAGTGGTTGTCTCAAATAAAGCCTGCCGTAATTTCGGCAGGCTTTATTTGTGGTTAAAACGTGCGGCGGGCAGGGGAAACACCCCTGCCCGTCGCATTCAAAAATAAGCTGCATTTAAATTTTATGGAACACCATAAGGTAAAAATTATATACGGCGCAGACTTTACTCACTTTCGTATGCGCAGGCGCACTCTCCGCACGCGCCGCACTCGCCTGAGCCCGTGCACTTTTTGCGGCGGGCGCATCTGAGATACTTGTTGCGCGTTGCCATGCCGCCGCGTATGTGCCGCTCCGAAAGATTTTTGTCGAGCACCTTACGCACGTCGCGGTAGAGCGCGGCATCGACGTCTTTGAGCCGCTCGCTCACGTCCTTGTGCACCGTAGACTTGCTTATGCCGAAGCGGTTTGCGCAGGCGCGCACAGTCGCGCCCGTGCTTAAAATATACTCCGCCTCCTTAACGGCACGCTCGGCTATGTATTCCCATGCGTTATTTTCTTGCATATCATCTCCCCCGACCGCCGTGCTTTTGCGGCGGTCTGATATAAATAATATGCCGAAATTTGTATTGTTATGCCGATTTAGCCGTGCGGAACAGAACGAAAAAAAGGAAGTGCGCCGACGGAACTCATCGGCGCACCCCTTAAAGGCATTTTTATGATGTGGAGTATAAGCTGAAAGAATCGAAACGCGGCTATGCACCGCCTTTACGATTGTTATTATACACCCGGCGACACATTTTGTCAATATCAAACCGAAAAATTAATCGATAATTTTTACAAATGACCGCATACTATGTGCAAATCAACGCAGATTAGCCGCACATGCATTTTTTATAAAAAGCATTGCCGCGCGGCGGAAAATTTCGCCGCGCGGCAATTTTATTGCAGAAGATTTTTATAAATTTACTGCGTTACCGCCTCTACCCTTACCACGATTTTGGCGCTTACTCCCTCGAAGAGTTTGAGCTCGACGTCGTAATTGCCCGATTCGCGCAGGGGCGAAGAGAGCACGATTTTCTTTTTGTCTACCGCGTAGCCCTGTTCCGAGAGAGCCGCGGCCACGTCGGCCGCAGTAACCGAACCGAAGAGCCTGCCGCCCGCGCCCGCCTTTACCTTTACGGCGAAAGTTTTTCCTTTGAGCTCGGCGGAAAGTTCCTTGGCGGCTTTGAGTTCCTCAGCCCTGTGAAAGTCGGCCGCCGCCTTCTTCTGGGCGATATCGTTTATCTTTACGGCGGTTGCCTGCTCGGCGTAGCCGCCCTTTATGAGAAAGTTGCGGGCGTAACTGTCGGAAACCTCAACAAGGTCACCCTTTTTGCCCTGGCCTTTTACGTCTTTTAAAAGTATAACGCGCATATATACACTCCTTTTGAGTTATTTTCTTTTTATATATTATAGCCGAGGCGGGAGAGTTTGTCAATACCCGCGGCGGCGCATATTTTGGCCTCAGTCGCATAATACGGCGCAGTTTGCGCACAATTATTTGAAGGAGGTGTTCCATGACGGACATGATTAACAAAGGCGTGGCTTGCGACGTTAGAAACTGCAAGTACAATTCCGAAGGCGTTAACTGCACGCTCGACAAAATTCAGGTAGGTTGCGGCAACGAACAGTGCACCTGCTGCGAAAGCTTTGCCGAAAAGCACTATTAATTTGTAAAAGCGGAATGCGCCGCGGCTTGCAAGCCGCGGCGCATTCTTTATAGGAGACACAATGAAACTTCCGCCGGAACTTCGGCGGTTCTGCATTCAGTAATTGACCCGCAACGCCCGGGCGAGGTTTCTTAAGCCTGCCCCGCGCGTTATTCATCGTCCGCGGGCAAAAGCGCAGGCGATGAACAGCTCAGTTGAACCAGCCGCGCATGGGCAGATTAACTATAAATTCCCAGCTGTTGAGCGGGTTGTTGCTGTAGAATACCGAAGCAATGGTTGCAGGTTTTTGCACGCCCTTGGAGGATATGTAGAACATATAGCTGTTGAATTCCTCCATAAATTCGAGGTCGGAGAGCGTGTATAAAACCGCGCCGACGAAGAGAAGCACGAACGTAGCAACCGCAAAAGCCACCACCGCGCCGAATATGCCGTCGACAACGTTGAACGCGGCGCCTTCCCTCGCCCTGCCGATTATGCCCGACACTACCACGCCGACAATGAGCAGAACGATGAACAGTATTATAAATATGCCCGCGCCGAGCACGCACTGCGCAACCTGTTCGGCCGTGAGTTCGAGTCCTATGCCCGTTGCCGCGTCGGCGACGGCGGACGTAAAGCCGGAAATCGAGCCATTGAGGCTTGCCGCGGTATTTTGGAACGCCTCGACGTTGAAGCAGAGCCAGAACGAAAGGTATGCCGCGCCGGCGATGAGCGCAAGCGTTGCAAGCACCCACAGCGCGCTTACCACGCCCGAACGGAAGCCCGACCTGATTGCAAGGAAGATTATGCCGATTACGAAGGCGTCCATGCAGAACTTGGAGAGCGACTCCCACACTCCGCTCGAATAGATGCCGCCGAGATTCTCTTCTACAAAGGGAAGCTGTGTGAAGTCGAGCACGACGAGCACGACCGCCGCTATCATGCCGAACACGACGACCATCTTTATCATTAAGGTGATTGCGCCGCAGATTCTGTCGGCAACGCCGACCGCGCCGCGCTTTTCCTTGAACTTGCGCTTGGTAAGCCTCTTATAAGCCTTTCTGTCGCCCAGCTCGATGGCGTCGAGAATCTGAAGTTTATTCTCTTCGCGGTCGCCGTACATCTCGTAATAAGAGCGCTTCTGCGCAGCGGCTATGCACCTTCTGAACAGCGCCTTGCCGCGCTCAGAGAGAAGGGCGAACACGAGAATGAACGCAACCGCCGTTCCTATTTTGAGAGAGAAGGCAGTCCACGCCGACATTTCCGACGTATCGGCAAGGGCGTATATGAGCACGCTGAGCACCACCGTGAAGAGGTACTCGGTCGCCCACGTTTTCGTCCTCGTAAATCCCTTCACGAGCCCGACGATAAGCGCTATCAGAAGAATGAGCACTATTGCTATGATTGCGTATATCATAAAACTCCTCCACCGCGGGACGCATGCGTCCCTTGGCGCGGACGGAAAAAATATTTTATATTCTCTCCGGCCGCAACATTTTTCCAAATGGCTTTATTTTTATCTTTTCCGCAGATTGACCGCGGCATATGCCTTAACGAACGCACTTTAGCGCTGAATTTTATTTATTGAAACTGTCTTTTAACGACACGATTTCCGAGAGAACGAGCCCGCCGGAAGTGCACTTTTTATAGTAGCCCGTGCGCAGGAGCTGGAAGGGTTTATCCTCCTCCGCCTCCGCAAGGTATGGCTCGGCAAAGCCGCGGAAGATATGCTCGCTGTCGTAATTGAGCCTCTCGGCGTAGTCCTGGTCGGGGTACTGCTCGTCTTTTAAGAGCTGTTCGTACTGCCTGAATTCGGCGGGAACGCCGTACTTGCAGTCTACCCACTGAATCACGCCCTTAGCCTTCACCGCACACGGCTCGGCAGAACCGCTCCTCGATTCGGGGAAGTACGTGCATTTAAGCTCGGCAACCTCGCCGTCGCCGCCCGTTACGACCTCGTCGCAGCGGACGATGTACGCACCCTTTAAGCGGACGGTGCCGCCGGGATACAGGCGCTTGTATTTGGGCGGGGGAACGAGCGCGAAGTCGTCGCGGTCGATATATACGCTGCCCGAAAACTTAATCTTTCTTTCACCGCACTCGGGCTTTAAGGGGTTCTTTTCAAACTCAAGTTCCTCTTCGCCCGCATAGTTGGTTATGGTGAGCTTCAAGGGGTTGACCACCGCCATTGCGCGCTCGGCATTTTCGTTGAGATTGTCGCGCACGCAGCTGTCGAGCTGGGCGGCATTGACCACCGCATATGCCTTGGCGACGCCGACGTCCGCTACAAATTTTTTGAGCGCCTCGGCGGGAACGCCCCTGTTTTTCAGCCCCGCTAGGGTGGGCATTCTCGGGTCGTCCCATCCCCTTACGACGCCCTCGTCGACGAGCTTTTTAAGATACCTCTTCGACATGAGCGTGTTGGTTATATTGAGCCTCGCAAACTCTATCTGGCGGGGTACGGGGGCGGGGAAGCCAGCCTTTTCTATCACCCAGTCGTAAAGCGGGCGGTGATTTTCAAATTCGAGCGAGCAGAGCGAATGGGTTATTCCCTCAATCGCGTCGGATATGGGGTGGGCGAAGTCGTACATGGGGTATATGCACCACTTATCGCCCTGGCGGTAGTGAGGCACGTGCGCTATGCGGTAGATAACGGGGTCGCGCATGTTTATGTTGGGCGACGACATATCAATTTTTGCGCGCAGCACCTTTGCGCCGTCGGGATATACGCCCGCCTTCATATCGCGGAAGAGCTTTAAGTTCTCCTCCACGCTCCTGTCTCTGTAAGGTGAGGGCGTGCCCGGCTCGGTGAGCGTGCCGCGCGTCGCCGTTATCTCCTCCGCAGAGAGGTCGCACACGTATGCGTTGCCGTCTTTGATATATTTCTCGGCAATCTCGTAGAGCTTGTCGTAATAGTCGGAGGCGAAGAGCAGTCTGTCGTATTTCAGTCCCAGCCATTCGAGCGACTTTACGATTGCGTCTACGTATTCGTAGTCCTCCTTGGCGGGGTTTGTGTCGTCCATTCTCAGATTTATTTCGCCGTGGTACTTTTCCTTTACGCCGAAATTTATAGAGAGCGCCTTTACGTGCCCGATATGCAGATAACCGTTGGGCTCGGGCGGGAAGCGCACCTTTATTTTATTGCCGACGGACTCGAACTTGCCCGCGGCAAGCTCTTCGTTGATAATCTGTTCTATGAAATTCGAAGCTTCGGGAAGCGAAATATTTTCTTTTTCTGCCATAAAATTTTAAGTTGACCTTGTTGATTATATCTGTCTGATTAAGCTGATGATACAATCCCCCCTTATTCCCCCCTTTACACAAGGGGGGCTCGGTGTGGGATTTTACTCCCCCTTTACACAAGGGGGCTCGGTGTGGGATTTTACTCCCCCCCTTTACACAAGGGGGCTCGGTGTGGGATTCATTTACACAAGATGGTACGGGTAAGAGTTTATCTTTTATAAGATAGCCTTTATTGCCGAATAATTTTCACCGCAGCCGCTAAGCAATTAATGGGTTCAGAGATACGAGCAGAACGAGGAGCGTGCGGAAGTCGTGAAGGTATATGCACATAAAAACCTCGAAGATGCGAGCAGAGCGCGGCGCGCGAGGAAAACTTGAGGGAGTTTACTAAAGCGTAAATGACCGAAAGTTGCCGCAGCGCAACAATGCTATGCGAAGTATATGCGAGGTTTGGCGGACTATGTTTATGAGAGACCGCTTATATTGCCGTCGGCATCTATATCAATATGCTCCGCCGCAGGCACCTTGCCAAGCCCTGGCATTAAGTTTATGTCGCCCGCGACGGCGACGATGAAGTTTGCGCCGCCCTTGTATATTATATCCCGCACGCGTATTTTAAAGCCCTGCGGGCGGGCAAGTTTTTTGGCGTCGTCGGAGAGGGAATACTGCGTTTTTGCGATTATGACGGGCAGTCCCTTTATCCCCTTGCCTTCGATATCGGCAATCTTCGCCTCGGCTTCGGGCGAATACTCCGCGCCGTCGCCGCCGTAAACTTTGGTTACGATGTCATGTATCTTCGTTTTTATATCGTCGCCGAGATTGTAGGCATAAGTGAGCTGCGAGGGCTTGTCGCAGCTCCACGCCACCTTTTCGGCGAGCGCCCTTCCGCCCTCGCCGCCCTTTAAGAACACGTCGGTGAACACGGCGGGCGCGCCTGCCTCGTCGCAGGCGGATATCACCGCCTGAATTTCGGCGGGAGTATCGCTGGCGAACCTGTTCATGGCGACTATCGTGGGCTTGGAATATACCTTTTTCATATTCTCGACGTGCTTTAACAGGTTTGGAAGCCCCGCCTTTAAAGCTTCGAGATTTTCTTCCGAAAGGTTGTTTTTATCTGCGCCGCCGTGCAGCTTTAGCGCCTTTACCGTTGCGACAACGACTATGCAGTCGGGCTGAATGCCCGCCACGCGGCACTTTGTATCGAGAAATTTTTCCGCGCCGAGGTCTGCGCCGAAGCCCGCCTCGGTGACGGTGTAGTCGGCGAGCGTCATCGCCGTGTAAGTCGCGCGCACGGAGTTGCAGCCATGGGCAATGTTTGCAAAGGGGCCCCCGTGCACTATTGCGGGAGTGCCCTCGAGCGTCTGCACGAGGTTGGGCTTTATGGCGTCCTTTAAAAGGGTTGCCATGGCGCCCGCGACGTGCAAATCGCGCGCGTAGACGAAGTTACCGTTTTCGTCCTCGCCGACGACGATATTTTCCAGCCTGCGCTTTAAATCGGAAAGGTCGGTCGCAAGGCAGAGTATCGCCATTATCTCGGAAGCGGCAGTTATATCGAAGTGCTCTCTTCTGGAATAGCTTTCGCACCCCTTCATTTTGCCCGCCTCGCAGGATATGGTCAAATCGCGCAGAGCGCGGTCGTTCATGTCCATGCAGCGGTGGAAATACACTTCCTTTATTTTAAGCGCGTTGCCGCGGAATATGTGATTGTCTATTACGGCGCAAAGAAGGTTGTTCGCAGAGGTTATGGCGTGCAAATCGCCCGTAAAGTGCAGGTTGATATCCGCCATGGGCACCACCTGCGCATAGCCGCCTCCCGCCGCGCCGCCCTTTATGCCGAACACGGGGCCGAGCGAGGGCTCGCGCAGGGCAAGGCACGCCTTTTTGCCGAGCTTTGTAAGCCCGTCGGCAAGGCCTATCGATACCGTGGTCTTACCCTCGCCGCTTGCTGTGGGGTTTATGGAAGTAACTAATATCAGCTTGGATTTGGGGTTTACTTCTTTTAAATTAATCTTGGCCTTGTATCTGCCGTAGAGTTCGAGCTCGTCTTCGCTGAGCCCGAGTTTTGCGGCGATGCGGGTTATGGGTTGCATAACGCAACTTTCGGCAATTTCGATATCGGATAACATCTTGCACCTTAACGTTTTAGTATGTAGTATTGCAGTTTACACAATTATATCACACATCGGGGGTGAAAGTACATAATTTATCGCAAAATTTTTCGCAAATAAAAGAAATTTTTATTTTCCGCGCCGCCGCGGCGGGGCGGAAATTAAAAATGTGCCGCCACGCGGCGGAATACGGCGGTCGCACGCAGCCCGAAAAGCCCGAAAAACAGCCTGCCGCAAATTTTATATGCACAAAGAAAGCACAAGCCCGAGCGCAAACGCTTGACTTGACTGCGCTTTTTTACTAAAATTTATGTGACTTTAAATTTTTATTAATACGGAGCGGCGAAAAGGCGCCCCGAAGGGAGAACTTTTATGGCTGACAAAAAGAGAGCCGTAACGCAGGAAAAGCTTGTTGCCCTCTGCAAGAACAGAGGTTTCATCTTCCCCGGCAGCGAAATTTACGGCGGACTTGCCAACACGTGGGACTACGGCCCCCTCGGCGTGGAACTCAAAAACAACATAAAGCGCGCCTGGTGGAAAAAGTTCGTGCAGGAGAACGTTTACAACACGGGGCTCGACTGCGCGATACTCATGAACCCCAGAACGTGGAAGGCTTCGGGACACATCGGCGGCTTCTCCGACCCCCTTATGGACTGCAAAAACTGCAAAACGCGCCACAGGGCGGATAATCTTATAGAGGACTACTGCAAAAAACACAACCTCGACGTAAAAGTAGAGGCCATGGACAACGACGCCATGGAACAGTTTATAACCGAGCACAAAGTCGTTTGCCCCGTGTGCGGCAAGAGCGATTTTACGTCCATAAGGAAGTTCAACCTCATGTTCAAAACCTTCCAGGGCGTCACCGAGGACAGCGTTAACACCGTTTACCTCCGCCCCGAAACGGCGCAGGGCATATTCGTAGACTTCAAAAACGTTCAGCGCTCCACCCGCATGCGCGTGCCCTTCGGCATAGGCCAGATAGGAAAGAGCTTCCGCAACGAGATTACGCCCGGGAACTTCATTTTCCGCGTGCGCGAATTCGAGCAGATGGAACTTGAATTTTTCTGCAAACCCGGAACCGACTTAGAATGGTTCAACTACTGGAAGAACTACTGCCATGAATGGCTGCTCTCCATAGGACTTAAAGACGATAACCTGAGAATGCGCGACCACTCGCCTGAGGAGCTCGTGTTCTATTCGAAGGCCACGACCGACTTTGAATACAACTTCGCGTTCGGCTGGGGCGAGCTGTGGGGCGTTGCCGACAGGACGGACTACGATTTGACCCAGCACCAGAACGAGAGCGGCGAGAGCATGGAATACACCGACCCCGTTACGGGCGAGAAGTATATCCCCTACGTAATCGAACCCTCGCTCGGCGTTGAAAGGACCGTACTCGCCGTGCTCACCGACGCATATGACGAGGAAGTTTTAGACGAGGAAAAGAAGGACGTGCGCACGGTTTTGCACCTGCACCCCTTCCTTGCGCCCTATAAGGCGGCAATCCTGCCGTTGCAGAAGAACCTTGCGGAGAAGGCGCAGGAGCTGTATGCAGAACTTGCAAAGAGCTTTTCGGTGACGTACGACGTGACCGGCTCGATAGGAAAGAGATACCGCCGCCAGGATGAAATCGGTACCCCCTGCTGCATAACGGTGGACTTCCAGACACTTGAAGACAATACCGTAACGATTCGCGACCGCGACAGCATGGAGCAGATAAGGCTCAACATCGACGATATCGAAACCTACCTCTTCAAACTCACGAAATTTTAATTGAATTAAAGCATTAGTAAAGGCGCCCGCAATGCGGGCGCCTTATTTGCATTATTTAAGGGATATACAGGGGGCAATGCACATAGCGAAGCTTACAGTCTCCTTTTATCCCTCTTTGTCTTCCTGAGCGAAACGGCGAACACGGAGTGTGAGCCGTGCAGCCGAACGGAACTGCGCGAAGCGCGACAAAGAGAAGAAACGAGCGCCGCTTTTGCGCATAATTAAGTTCCTTCGACTTCACTTCGTTCCGCTCAGGACGACAGGGTAGATATAATGCGACGCTTATACGCGATTTATTGCTCGTCAAGGTAAGATTTTACAATACTCTTCCCCAGCTTCTTGCCGAGGCTCATAAGCCGCGACTTCATCGTGCGGCGGGGCTTTTTTTCGGGTTCTTCGAGGCTGTCCTCAAGCTCCATCGCCTTTGTGGGGTTGTGGTTCACGTAACCGCACTCCTCGGCATAGTCGAAAACGCGTTTGAATATTCCCTCGGCTATGTCTTTGAGCTCTTCGGGCGCGGCAGAGACGGTGTCGTAAATGTCCTGCGCGGAAATTGCCGTTATGTACTTTTTGCCGAGACTGGGAATGAGGAAACCATCGATGCACCTGTTGATTTCGCCTACGTACTTCGGCGAAATTTTGCTCGTCGAACGCAGGTTGGCCGTGCCGCCGCGCACGAGTTCGTACCACTCTAAAAGCACGACCGAAAAACGCGCCCTGCCCTTTGCGGGGGCAAGAGCCCAGCGCACGAGGTTTGAGAGCCCGCCGAACACGAGCGGAATCGCCTGCACGACGATTATTATTATTGAAACGATGAGAAGAACGGTTTCGAGCGCGACGTCGAGCGTGGTCTGATTTTCTCCGCCTGCGGCTATGGCGACTATCGCCATCGCGATTGAAATAATTCTTATGCAGAAACGGAAAATTTTGAGCGCCTTGTTATATTTTTTTACCGTCTTTGTGTTGGCGTCGCCTGCAAACACCGTGACGAGCACGAGCATTATTACGAACGCGACGTATATGCCGAGCAGACAGTAGATTGCAATCTCTACTCCGAGCGAAAATTTTTCGGTGAGCACCGAATACACGGTGTACGCCGTGTAAAGCATGGTGAATATGAGGCTGCAAATAAGCGAAAAGATATTCAGCCTGCGCGCTATCACCGCGCGGTTTGAATATACGCTCTTGAAAAAGCTGCGCAAATCGTACACGTCTTTCGCGAGCGTAAAGGTCTCTTCCGCGGAGATAGTGTGGCGCACGACTCGCTCCTTCTCCTCCTCTGCGGGAGCCTCCTGAATTGTTTCGTTCTGTTTTTTATCCATGGTAAATTCTCCTGCATATCTTATGCGCGCTCATATCTTATGCGCGCTGCGCGATATCAGATAAGTTCAGCGTATTCGGAGTATAGTTTTTCCTGCTCCTCTTTTAATGAATCGAGGCGTGCGCACAGGCGCTCCACCTCCCTGTAATCGGCAGTGACGGAGGGGTCGGCAAGCTGTGCCTGAATGTCCGCCTCCTCGGCTTCGTTCGAGGATAGTGCCGCCTCAATCGCCTTTATCCTGCCCTTTACCGCCGCCTCGGCGGCGCGGTCTTTTTTCGAGCGGTAGCTCTCCTTTCTGCGCTCTGAATATTCGGCCTGCGCAATTTTCTCGCGCTCCTCTTCGAGCTTTTTCGCCTGCTGCGATTTTGCCTCGCGGAAGCTTTCGTACCCGCCGTTTACAAAGTTAAGCTTTCCGTCCTCTATCTCCGCCACGCAGTCCGAAAGCGCGGAAATAAAATAGCGGTCGTGGCTGACGAATATCACCGTTCCTTCAAAAGATTTTAAAGCGGCTTCGAGGCTCTCCCTCGCGGGAAGGTCGAGATGGTTGGTCGGCTCGTCCAAAAGAAGGACGTTGCCCTCCTCCGCCTCCGTTACGCAGAGCGCAAGTTTGGCGCGTTCCCCGCCCGAGAGCTCGCCCACCTTTTTATACATATCCTCCGCCGAAAGCCCGCAGCGGGCAAGTTCCGAACGGATATCGGTCTGCGAAGAGGTGACGTGCCTCTCCCACATTTCGGAAAGCACGGTATTTTCGGGATTGAGGTTTAAATTTTCCTGGTCGTAATACGCCGTGCGCACAAACCTGCCGAGCACGCACCGCTCGTTTCCGCCACGGGCAATCAGCTTTAAAAAGGTAGATTTGCCCGTGCCGTTTTCGCCTACGACGGCGAGTTTTTTGCCGCGCGTTATCACCATGTTCCCGCCCGAAAAGAGGCGTTTGCCGCCCGCTTCGAGGTCTAAATTTTTCACCTCGAGCACCGTTTCGGCGGTGTTTACGGGAAACACGAATTTAAAGCGCGGCGGCGCGGGCGGGGTGTACGGCTTTTCAAGTATTTCCATGCGCTCTAACTGCTTTACCCTGCTCTGCGCCGACTTTGCGGTCGTCGCGCGGACTATGTTCCTGTCGACGTAGTCCTGAAGGCGCGCCCTCTCCTCCTGCTGGCGCTCGTATTCCTTGAGTTCGAGCGCTATCCTCTCTGCTTTGAGCACCTTGTATTTGGTGTAGTTGCCGGGGTAGGAACAGAGCTTTTTGTTCTCTATCTCGAGTATGCGGGAGGTGACCCTGTCTAAAAAGTACCTGTCGTGCGAGACGATGAGCACGGCGCCGCGGAAGGACGCGAGGTAGTCCTCCAGCCAGAACAGCGTTTTGATGTCGAGGTGGTTTGTAGGCTCGTCCAGAATGAGCAGGTCGGGTTCCTCCAGAAGAAGGCGGGCAAGTTTTAACCTCGTCTTTTCCCCGCCCGACATGGTGGAAACTTTCTGCTCATAGAGCCCTGCAAAACCCATGCCGCCGAGCACGGTTTTTACCCTCACTTCGGCGTTGTAGCAGTCGTGCGCGGCTATGTACTTTTCAAGCGATTCGTACCTCGACGAAATCCCCCTGTACTCTGCGCTGCCGTACTCCGCCGCCGAGAGCCTTTGCGAAAGTTCGGCAAGGCGCGAAAGGGCGTCGAGCTGGGGCTTCACCGCGCCGAGCATTTCGGAATACACGGTGCCGTCCGACTCGAACCCGCCCGTCTGCGCGAGGAAGCCGACCGAAATGCCGTTCTTTTTTTGCACGGCTCCGCTCTCGGGGGCAAGGTCGCCCGTAATAAGCTTTAAAAGCGTGGTTTTGCCCGCGCCGTTTTCGCCTATCAGCCCGACGCGCTCGCCCTCATTGAGAGTGAAGTTTATATCAGAAAGTATCGGGTCGCCGATATATGAAAAATTTACTGAATTGAATGTTATAAGCATAGTTAAATTTTGGGGATATTTTTATGGAACAATCCCCCCTTAATCCCCCCTTTACACAAGGGGGCTTGGCTGCGGCGCTACCCTTTACACAAGGGGGGCTTGGCTGCGGCGCTACCCTTTACGCAAGGGGGCTTGGCTGCGGATTTTCCTTTTACGCAAGGGGCAACATTCGTCGGGTGAGCACGCCATGTGTCATTTCGACTGAAGATGTGGTCGGAACGGAGAAATCTCTCTGTCAGTCGCCTGCGGCGCTCAGATTTCTCCACGCGTTCGCTGCGCTCACTTGGTCGAAATGACAGTGATAAAACTCATGTCATAAAACCCTGCCCGCACGAAAAATTTATGAATATTGTTAATAGTCCCACTTCGGGATAAAGGAAGTTTCCGCGCTCGACTTGTCTTGCAGGAATACGTTTTTCAGCCCTGCCGCCTCCACCGCCGCAAGCACCTTTTTATATTCGCGGGAGGTAATTTTTCGTTTGAGTTCGGGAATATCTTCTATGTCGCCGCACGGCGTGTACTGGCTCATCAGACTGAAATACACCGTGCGCGGAAGCGTGGCGACGAAATTGACAACGCTTACCGAATCTTGCACGCCGAGCGGCATTATCAGGTGCCTTATTATGCAGCCCGTGAGCATCTTGCCCTCTTCGTCGAACGAAGGCTGCTTTTGCGCCATAAACTCTATTGCGGGGAGGGCAAACTTTGCATAGTCGGCGCGGGCGGTGTAGCGCCTTGCCATATTCGGGTCTGTGAACTTTAAATCGGGCAGCCAGATATCGACGAACCCCGCGGCAATTTTTAAACTTTCAAGCTTTTCGTAGCCGTGGGTGTTGTAGACCACGGGAATGTGCGGCTTATACAGCTCAACCGCCTCCGCAATGTCGGAAAGATAGTGCGACGGATTTACGAGATTTATGTTGTCGGCACCCATATCTTCAAGCTCTTTGAATATATCGGCAAGCTGCGCAGGCGTTATGTCCTTGCCGCGGGCTGCGCGCGAAACCTCGAAGTTCTGGCAGAACCTGCACTTTAAAGGACAGCCGCAGAAGAATATGCAGCCGCTCCCCTTTTTGAACGATATGGGCGGCTCCTCGAACGGGTGAAGATAGTATTTTGCTATTTTAAGCCCCTTTACCGAACATGCGCCCGCGCGCACCGTTCTGTCGGCGCCGCAGGCTACGGGGCATTGCGTACACTTTGTTTGCATAGACAGATACATTATAAAACATTTTTTGCGGGAATGCAATAAAAGCGGCGTTTTTATTTGACAGCGCGAACTGGTAATGATATACTTTTGCATAACCGAGCGGGAGCAAACCCTATTTATTACAGTCTGGCTTGCTTTAACTCGGTTCACCTATAAAGAGTGTGCGAGGGAACGGCCCTGCGACCACACAGCAACCTGCAACGAAAAACGCGCTGCAAGGTGCTAATGCCGTACCGATGGGGTAAATAAGGTTTTGCTTGTTAAGCTCCGCGGTGCGCGGAGCTTTTTTTAATTTTGCAGTATTGCGGGCTCCCTTGTGTAAAGGGAGCCGGATTGCGGGAGCGAAAGCGGGAGCAAGACTGAGGGATTGCGCCGCATTATAAATGCGTCGTTACTACGGCGGCTTTGCCGCCTGCAATCCCCCCCTTATGTCTTGCGCGGCGTGCGGTGTATAAACCGCCGCGCGGCGGTCACCGTTCGCGCCTGACATTTGCGCTCACTCATCTCGCTGCGGCACGCAAAGCGGGTATTCGCTTTGCTATGAAATGCCTTGCTCGTCCCCCTTTACACAAGGGGGGCTTGGTTCGGCATTACAGGCTATACACAAAATACAAAATTTATTTTTATATAAAGGAACACCATGAAAAAACTTTTTACCAGCGAAAGCGTTACCGAAGGACACCCCGACAAACTCTGCGACCAGATTTCGGACGGCATTTTAGACGCCGTTCTCGCGCAGGACAACATGGCGCGCTGCGCAATAGAATGCTGCGCGGCGTATAACCAGATACTGATTATGGGCGAGATTACCACCACCGCGAAGGTGAAATACAAGAAAGTCGCGCGCGACGTTATGGCGAAAGTGGGATATACTTTCGGCAATTTCCGCGCCGACAACTGCAAAATCACGCTCGCCATTCATAAACAGAGCCCCGACATCGCCATGGGCGTAGACAGCTCGGTGGAGAACCGTTCGGGCGGGGAGCTCAACGACCTTATCGGCGCGGGCGACCAGGGCATGATGTTCGGCTACGCGTGCAACGAAACGGAGGAATATATGCCTCTCACGGCGCACCTTGCAAACAAGATGGCAAAACGCCTTGCCGACGTGAGAAAGTGCGGGCTTTTGCCCTACCTCCGCCCCGACGGAAAAACGCAGGTCACCGTTGAGTACGACGGCAGGCGCCCCGTGCGCGTGGATACCGTCGTCGTTTCGGCACAGCACAACGAAAACGTGCACCAGGACATGCTGCGCGAGGACATCAGAAAATACGTTATCGACAGCGTTATCCCCAAAGAACTTTTAGACGAGAACACAAAGTATTATATAAACCCGACGGGCAGGTTCGAGATAGGCGGCCCCGAGGGCGACAGCGGGCTTACGGGCAGGAAAATAATCGTGGATACCTACGGCGGCAGATGCGCGCACGGCGGCGGAGCTTTTTCGGGCAAGGACCCCACAAAAGTTGACCGTTCCTCCGCGTATATGGCGCGCTACGTATGCAAAAACATAGTTGCGGCGGGGCTTGCCGACGAGATTGAATTGCAGGTTGCCTATGCGATAGGCGTATCCACCCCCGTTTCGGTATTCGTGAACACATACGGCACGGGCAAACTCTCCGATGGGGAGATTGCCGACATAATCGTGCGCGAATTCGACCTGCGCCCCTACTCGGTAATCGAAACGCTCGGGCTGAGAAAGCCGATATATTCTCAGACGGCGGCATACGGGCACTTCGGAAAGCCCAATCTCCCCTGGGAGAAGCTCAACAGGGTAGAAGATTTAAAGAAGTACATCCGCTGATGCACTTCTTTAAAGTTATAAGTACGGCGCTCTGCGCCGTACGTTATGAGTGATAAGTGATGAGCAGCCCTATGGGCTGCGTTATGAGCGCCTTGCGGCGCGTTCGGTGAAAAACAGTGCCATGAAATTTAAAGAGTTTGCCGCGGGGCTGCGCGATACGCTGTTCCCCCAAAACATAACCTGCGATTTATGCGGCGCCGAAATTTTTGACGGCGGGCACTTTTGCGCAAGGTGCGCAAAAACCGTTGAATTCAACGATAAAACGGTGTGTCCCGTGTGCGGCAGAAAGACGGCAAAGCCAGAAATTTGCATGGAGTGCAAGGCGGACGCGCCGATGTTCAGAAGGGGCGCTTCCGCCCTCGTATATTCGGGCGGCGGAGCGGCGCTCATACTCAAATTCAAAAACGGGGCGGGCTATTTAAAGGACTACATAGGCAGTCTTATGTACGAAAAGGCGAAAAAGCTGCCGCCGTGCGACTGTGTTACGTACGTGCCCGTAACCAAAAAGCGCAGGAGGGAACGCGGCTACAACCAGGGCAAACTGCTTGCCGAAGTTTTGTGCGAAAAGCTGGGCATTCCCCTTGCCGAACCGCTTGAAAAGAAGCGCGAAACGCCCTCGCAGAAGAGCCTTACGAAGGCAGGACGAGCGGAGAATCTGAAGGGCTGTTTTTTAATACGCGACAGGGCGTGCGTAAAGGGCAAAACGGTACTGCTCGCCGACGATGTTTTAACTACAGGCGCGACTGCCGACGAGGTGTGCCGCGAACTGCTTATTGCGGGCGCAAAGGAAATTTATCTTATAACCGCGGCGAGCGTGGAATATAAGATTTTCAAAAATTCCGCGCCCGTGCAAGATAAAAAAGAATAAATAAAATTTAAGCCGCGGCGGGCTGCAATTAAATTGCAGCCCGCCG
>DVFR01000013.1 GCA_018713165.1 Candidatus Coproplasma stercoravium
CTCCAGAGCCACAATCTGGCGCTCTACCGATTGAGCTACGCCCGCCATAATGGTGCGCCTGGAGAGATTCGAACCCCCGACACACGGCTTAGAAGGCCGTTGCTCTATCCGACTGAGCTACAGGCGCAAAAAACTTTGCATGAGCCGCGGCAAAAGAGCAGCTTAGCACGGCACTAAGTTTGGAGCGGGTGATGGGAATCGGACCCACGCAACCAGCTTGGAAGGCTAGTGTTCTACCATTGAACTACACCCGCAGGTTTTTAGCCCGACTGCGCGCAGAAGAGCGGCAGAGACTATCTTCGCAACTCAATGCTTATCGATTATAGCAAATAGCGCAATTTATGTCAACTCAATTTCAAAGTAATTTTACGCAAATTTTTATTTTGTAATTTAATTTCTTTTACAGATAACACTTATCTTTTTATGCGGCGCTGCGTTTGCCCTTACCATATGTCATAAACGGCGCTTTTACGGCGGCGTGCTTTTAGGGCGCGCCGCTTCACCGCAAAAACCGTTATTTGCCGCCGTGCTCCTTTTTCCATTCCTTTATCTCTTCGAGCCGCGCTTTGTACCGCGCTTCTATGCCTTCCTCGGTGGGGCGGTAGTATTCCCTGCCGGCGAGCGAGTCGGGCAGGCACTGCATGACGGAGAGTTTGTCCTTTTCGTGGTGCGCGTATTTGTAGCCCTTGCCGTAGTCGAGCTCCTTCATGAGCTTTGTCGGGGCGTTGCGGATAACGAGGGGTACGGGCTCGGCTAGCATGGTGAGCGCGTCCTTTTTTGCGTGTTCGTATGCCATATACATCGCATTCGACTTGGGCGCGAGCGACATGTAAACTACCGCCTCGGTGAGGTGTACCGAACATTCGGGCATGCCGATAAAGTGGCACGCCTGATAAGCCGCGACGGCAATTTCAAGCGCGCGCGGGTCGGCGAGCCCTATGTCCTCTGAGGCAAAGCGCGTGACGCGCCGCGCTATATAAAGCGGGTCTTCGCCTGCTTCGAGCATTCGCGCAAGCCAGTACACGGCGGCGTCGGGGTCGGAGTTGCGCATCGACTTGTGCAGCGCGGAGATGAGGTTGTAGTGCTCCTCGCCCGTCTTGTCGTAGAGCAGCGATTTTTTCTGCGTTATGTTCTCCACAGTCTCTGTCGTAACGGTGATTTTGCCCTTTTCGTCGATATCTCCGTTCAAAACAGCCATCTCGAGTGTGGAGAGGGCGCTGCGCGCGTCGCCGTTGGCAAACTCAGCTATCGCCCTTATAAGGTCGGGCGGGATATCAACCTGCTGCTTTCCGAAACCGCGCTCGTCGGAGAGTGCGCGGGTGAGCAGTTCTTCGAGCTCTTCCGTTTTAAGCGCCTGCAATACGAATACCTTGCAGCGCGAGAGGAGCGCGCCGTTGACCTCGAAGGAGGGATTTTCGGTGGTGGCGCCGATGAGTATTATGCTGCCCTTTTCCACGTAAGGCAGAAAGGCGTCCTGCTGAGCTTTGTTGAAGCGGTGGATTTCGTCTACGAAGAGTATGGTTTTTTCGCCGAACCGCCTGCCCTTTTCCGCCTGTTCCATCACCTGCTTTATCTCCTTTATGCCGCTCGTCACGGCGGAAAAGTCGATAAAACTTGCCTTGGTGCGGTTTGCAATAATGCGCGCGAGCGTGGTTTTGCCCACTCCGGGCGGGCCCCAGAATATCATCGAACCTATTTTATCTCCCTCTATGAGGCGGCGGAGGACTTTGCCTTCGCCGAGAAGATGTTTCTGTCCCACGAATTCCGAAAGCGTGCGTGGGCGCAATCTCGCGGCAAGCGGCTGGTCGGAATTATTTTCGAAAAAGGTCGGTTGTTCGTACATATATGCACCCCTTTTAAATGCCGCCTGTGGAAATATCTGCGGCGGCATTGCGCCATGCGGACAAACTTTTGTTTGTTATTTGATAACACTATTATACCACGCCGTCGGAAAATATCAAGCGGCGCGGCGTATTTTTTTGCCGATAATATACGCATGGCGGGACAATTCGCGCGGCGTGCGCGGCGCGCGGGATAGCTCTTCGGCATAAACTGATAATATAAACGCTTTTGCGAGGTCTGTATGAATTGTTTTGACTGCCGCTGCTGCCATGCTTGCGGCGTAAATATAGAAAAAATAATATACGGGACTACCGGCGCGACGGGGGCAACGGGCGCGACGGGGGTCACGGGCGCGACGGGAGCAACGGGTGCAACGGGAGCAACAGGAGCCACGGGAGCAACGGGTGCAACGGGCGCAACGGGAGCAACGGGCGCAACGGTAGTAACGGGCGCGACAGGAGTGACGGGAGCAACGGGAGCAACGGGCGCAACGGGAGTGACGGGTGCAACGGGAGTCACGGGCGCGACGGGGGCAACGGGCGCGACGGGCGCAACGGATGCTTCCGGCGGAGCCGCGCAGGCGCTGAGCGCATTTTCGGTGCCTTCCGCGCCTGTGTCGGACGGCGGAGCCGTCGTGTTCGACGTAAACGCCGCTGTTGAAGGTACGGCGATAACGGGTCGTCCGACGTGGTGATAGGGGAGGAGGGGACGTACTATGCCCAATATTCGTCGACGGTACTCTCGGTTACGGGCGCGGCGTTTCCGCAGACAAACCTGATAACGTTCACGCTCGGCGGGCAGACCCAGAGCGCGGGCGCGGCGCAGCTCGTGTTTACTGCCTCAGGGCAGGCGCAGCACGTTACTACGGGGCTGGTGTTCAACGTGACAGCCCCTCCCGTAACGCTGAACGTTATATCGGGCGGAGGAACGTTCATTTATTCAAACGCAACCATAAACGTGTTCAGGGTTTAGTGCGAAAGGGGTGTGAAGTAGAAATTTTCATATGAAAAATGGGTAACAGGGAACGCCTGAAATTGAGGTCGTCATTGACATTGCCCCCATAGTATGGTATAATCACTGCGTGAGGTGGAACATGACTTTCGACGACATATCTGAATGGTACGGCAGCAGCGCTGTGCGCGCGGCGGTGACGGAGGCGCTTCTTTCGGAAGCCGACGGAGCCGAATTCCTGAGCGAAGAGCAATATGGGTATATCGGGCACGTATCCGAACTTTACGGCACAGAGTATGAGGATATAATTCCCGCGATGGTATATTCCAAAAGCGGTTATTCTTCTGATATGTGGGGCAGGTTATACCGCTTTAAACTCACACCCGAGCTGAAAGCGCATATCAGGCGGGTGGGAATAGACGGTATGTTTGCATGCGGGGACGGCAGATACTGCCTTCAGAATCTCGTCCTTTTAAAGGGGGAGGAAGTGCTTTGCTCATGCATATCGCATGAGTGTTATCCCGGCGGACTCGACAGAGGATATATTGCCGACAGCTTTAAAGACGTGGTGCTTGCCGCCGCAGAAAAAGTGTTAAAATCGGGCGGATAAATTATTGAATTGTTTTGTGTATTAGCGAAATTCGACAGCATATATGTTTGAATTACTGCGCGTAAAATAAAAATCCGCGGCGGAAAGAAAATTTCCGCCGCGGATTTTTTTTAATTAAATTTTTTAATTATTTTGAATTTAATTTAATTTTTGTCGTCCTCGCCGTTATCTTCGGGGCGTTCGTTCTTTTTATGTTTGCTTGCGCCGCTGAAATAGGCAAGATATGCAACGCCTGCAATCACGAGCACGACTATTACTATAACAAGCACTACCGTTAAAATTACGTTTTCTTCGCTGTAATCGTCGGGTACGGTCGCATTTCCGAATTCGCCGTCGTCGGCGGAGAAGTCGTAAGCCGTTAAAAAGGAAGTGGCGATGTATCCCTCCGTGACGGTTCCGTCGTCGGCGGTGTACTGCACCCTGCAGAAGTCCGCCGTGAGCACGTCGCCGGATACGGGCTGGTTCGAAGACGCTATCTGACCCGTAACCTGCACGGTTGCACCCGTTTCAAGCTTTAAAAGCTCGGTGGCGCTGCTCATGTAGGGGGCGCTGTATATGCCTGCCGAATAGTTGAGCTGTGCGCCCTCGAAGGGGGCTGTTGATGTGGTGCCGTTTATCTTTGCGCTTATGCTCTTTGTTATATATGTCTTTTCGCCGATTGCAAGAATGTCGGCGTTGCCCGTCGTGCAGAGCACGAGCGCATAGGCGTTGCTCTCCATTATAAACGTGCCGCTTTCGCCGGGCACGAAATATTCGCCGTCGAGCTCATCGGGGTCGATTTCGGTAACGTATTGCCCTGCGGGAACAATTACAAACTGCGGCTCTTTTACCGTTTTTATAAGTTCGGCGCTGTTGCCCGTCGATATCGTCAGGCTGTGCGAAACGTCGGTATAGCGGAAGGTTATGGGAACGACCGTTACGTCTGCCAGGGTGTTGCCCGTAACTGCGCAAAGCACGGAGTCGCGCACGACGTAAACGCCGCCGTTTTCAACTTTTACCGTGGAATAAGTTCCTGCGGGGAAGTCGGTGCGTACGGTTTCCATATCCGTTACGGAGAGATTGCCGTTTACCACGGAGTAGGCGAGAGAACCGCTCGTGACTATCTCGTCGCGCGAGGGGAGAGTGCCGTCGTATGAGGTCGCTTCCCCGTCCGAGTAGAGGTATACGCCGCCTACCGCGTCGGAAAATAAAAGCCCTTCGGACGTATAGAGCAGGTCGGTGATTGCAGCGGAGTGTTCGTAGGCGTATATATTTCCGCCCGAGGCGTTCTGCATGGTGCCGCCTTCGTAAATATAAACGGCGTTTCCCTCGCTGTCCTCGCCCGACGAGCGCGAACCTCCCTCATAGATATACAGCCTTTCGCCCTCGGAGAATGCGAAGGCGCTTTCGCCGACGGAGTAACAGTCGAGCGCGCCAAGTTCGAGGTCGGAGACGAAATCGGGATAAACCGTTTCGGAAGAGCTGTCCGCGCCCGCAAAATATGTAGTTTGTGCGCCGTAAAGCGCGCCGCCCGCGCACGCCGCAAAAGCCGCGGCGGCCGACAGCAATATTGCAACTGACTTTTTCACGCAAAAAATTATAGCACACCTTGCGCCGAATGTAAAGAGCTTTAAAACAAAGCAAATTTATTTTGTGCGCGCATGCGCTCGTATTTTGTCGACAATAAAAATGCGGCCGAAGGATACAGTTTCGGCCGTGCGTAATCCCTTTTCAGGTTATATTTTTTGCGTCCTGCAATGAGTTTTGACGCCGCCGCACAAAATTTGCCGCCCGGCGGCCTGATTTTGTTGCCGCGTTCCCGAAAATAACTTCTTTTTTTATAAAAAAACTAAAAAAAATTTTTTAAATATGTAGATTCTGTCATATTTATCGTTTATAATCAAAATGCAAAAACAAACAAATGTTCGTTTTATAACGGCAGAGGCGGATAAGATGAAGGTAAAGGCTATACTAAAATTTTATTTTACCGCCGAAGAGGCGTTTGCGAATGTGGACAGGCTTATTTATAAAAACGCTTTTTCGGTGAGCGCGACGCGCGGCGCGTACGACTGCGCGGAGGAGGTGGCAAATCTTATTTATAAAAAGGGCGCGCTTGCGGAGCTGTGGAATTTTCTCGACGGGGTGATAAAAAAGTTTTCCGACGGGGAGAGGGATGTACTCGGCGCATATGCTCTGTCGCCGAGGATGAGGAGGGACGACGGGCGGGAGGAGCACAGGCTGGCGGTGGCGTTTGCGCGCAGAATCAAGGGCTGCGGCGAAAGGTTCCGCGACGGCATAGCTGCAATGCGCGACTTTTGCTTCTGGTAAAGCCCGCCCGGAAAGAGTGCCGCGCCCGTGCGGAAAAGCGCGGGCGCGGAGGTTGCGGGGAGGGAATGTTTTGCGCGTTGGTGCGCGGATATGCGCGATTTAACGCATGTATTTGCAAAAATAATTCAGTTGCCGAAGGGGTCTTCGTGCGTGTGTTTTGGCCTTTTTTTGCCGGAAAGCACTAAAAGGGCGAGCGCAAGCAGCGCGAGCGCGCCTATCACCACGGCGGCGACTACCGTCCCGCTGTTGTTTGGCTGTGCGTCATCTTCGGTATCGGCTGCGTCGTCCTCGGGGAGAATGAGCGGATAATCTTCGTTTGCGCCCACAATATAGCCGAACGAATCATCGCACAGCACGTACGAATAACCTGCCGCGCCGCTGTAATACGAGCCGTAGAAGGCGGCTGTAACCGTTATGTCGTCAATCACGGGGAGATTGCCCGCGGGGGCGTCCTGCGAAAAGGTTACGGAGACCGATTTATAGAGGTATACCGTTTGCGGAGCTTCAGAAAGGACTTCAAAGTCTGATTTCTGCACGTATCCGTATACGGCGCGGTATATGCCGTAATCTTCGGCGTATTTCACGCGGTACCAGTCGCCCTCTTCGGAGAGAATTTCCACGCAGTATGTATACGGCACGGCAAAAATGCCCGTGGCGAGGTCGGCCGAGGTGCAGAAGTACGCCTCGCGCGAGGTTGCGCGCGCATATGACGACAGCGTTTGTGTTTCTCCGCCGTCCGTACCGTCGTATTCGGTTGTTTCGGCGCCTGCGGCGATTGTTACGGGTGCAAGCGCAATAACGGCTGCGGCAATAAAAGCCGCCGCCTTCGGCAGTACCTTCATACGCTCTATTTTAAGGGCGCGCGCGGCGGGGATAATATATATTTTTGTAATTTAAAGTCGATACGTAGAGGAATCATACAATGAGCAGGGACGAAATTTTAAACGCGCTCGCGGAGGTGGAGAGGGAGATTGAGCGGCGGCGCACCGCCGACAAGCTGGCACAGTACAATACTGGCAGAAAAAAACACAAAAAGCAGCTTGCGTTCCATAAGTGCAAAAAGCGCAACAGGTGGGTGTTCGGCGGCAACCGCTCGGGGAAAACCGAGTGCGGCGCCGTCGAGACGGTGTGGACGGCGCGCGGCGTTCACCCTTACAGAAAGAACAAAAAGGATACGTTCGGGTGGGTGGTTTCGCTCTCTCAGCAGGTTCAGCGCGACGTCGCGCAGAGCAAAATTTTATACTATCTCCCCAAAAGCTGGATAGCCGATATTGTAATGCTCTCGGGCAGGAAAGACAGCCCCGCTTCGGGCATAATCGACCAGATTAAGGTAAAAAACGTGTTCGGCGGCATATCGACGATAGGATTTAAAAGCTGCGACCAGGGTAGGGAAAAGTTTCAGGGCGCGTCGCTCGACTACGTATGGTTCGACGAGGAGCCGCCGCGGGACATATACGAGGAGTGCCTCATGCGCGTGATGGACAGGCGGGGCGATATCTTCGGCACCATGACGCCGCTAAAAGGCAGGACGTTTATTTACGACGAAATTTACCTGAACAGGCGTAAAAATCCCGAGATTTGGTACGAGTTTGTGAACTGGGAGGACAACCCCTTTTTATCGGGGAGGGAGATAAAGCTGCTCGAAGGCGCGCTCGGCTCCTCCTCGCTCGACAGCAGAAAGTACGGCAGATTTTCGGAGGGGTACGGGCTTGTGTATCCCGAGTTCGACGAGAGCGTGCACGTGATAGACCCGTTTCCCGTCCCGCGCGAGTGGCAGGAGGTCATCTCCATCGACCCGGGGCTGAACAATCCGCTCTCCGCGCACTGGTACTGCGTAGACTGGGACGGCAACGTGTACGTCGTGGCGGAGCACTACCGGGCGGGGAAGGACATCGACTTTCACGCCGGAAGAATACGAGAGATAAGCGAAAAGCTGGGCTGGAAAAAAGATTCGGCGGGGAGGTACGCCGCCATTATCGACAGCGCGGCAAACCAGCGCACGCTGGCTTCGGCAAAGTCGGTGGCGGAGCTGTTTTACGAGCGGGGAATTGCGGTGAACACAAACGTGGACAAGGACGTTTTTTCGGGCATATCCCGCGTTAAAAGCTACCTTGCGCGCGGCAACGGCACGCCCGACATCTATATCTTCAAAAACTGCGAAAATATGATTTCGGAGTTCAAGGGGTATAGCTGGGGCAGCGGCGACGCGCCCGTAAAGCGCGACGACCACAGCATGGACGAACTGAGATATTTTATTATGACTCGCCCGCGCCCCGCGGAGAGGGAGGCGGAAAAATCTCCCCTCTCGCGCGACAAGGAGAGGAGAATAAGGAGGCTTAACAGGAAAATTGAGCGATGAAGGCTTGAAAAAGGCGCTTATAAAGTGCGCCGTCGGTTTCGATACGAGCGAGGTCGTCGAGGAATATGCCGTCGACGGCGACGGGCTTAAACTCGTAAAGAGGAAGGTGACAAAAAGGGACGTCCCGCCCGACATAAAGGCGGTGAAAATGCTGCTCGACGGCGAGGCGGACGCCAGAGAGATGAGCGACGAGGAGCTCGAAGAGCGCAGAAAAAAACTTATCGAAATGTTAAAGGAGGAGACAGGTGACTGAAAAATCACAGGCAGAAAGGCAGGAAGAGGCGAGGGTGCGCGCCATAGTTGAGGACGTGCAGGCCGACTTTTCCGCAAGGCAGAACGACAGAAAGCGGCTTGAGCGCGGCTGGGAGCTCGACATGAACTTTTTGTGCGGAAACCAGTACTGCGGCATAAACCCCGCGGGCGAGATTGAAGAGGAGGAAAAAAATTACGGCTGGCAGCCCAAGCGCGTATTCAACAGAATCGCGCCCACGGTGGAACTCAGGTGCGCGAAGCTTGCAAGGATACGCCCCGCGCTCGCCGTGCGCGCCGTATCCGACGACGAGAGCGATAAAAAAGCCGCGGCGCTCTCCGCCGCGATACTTGCGGCTGCAGGCGAAAAGGCGGGGCTGGATGCGGCGCTCTCTTCGGCAACCGTATGGTCGGAGACCTGCGGCACGGCATTTTATAAGGTGGTGTGGGACAACGACGGCGGCGGGGTGCTCGCCCTTTCGGAGGACGGCGAAAGCATATGCGAGGGCGACGTTAAGGTGCTCGCCGTCCCGCCCTTCGAAATTTATCCCTATTCGCTCTCCGAGGAGAGCATAGAGGCGCAGCCTTCGATAATCCACGCCCGCGCGGTTTCGGTGCAGGATATTTTCGCCGCCTACGGCGTGAAGCTTGCGGGCAGGGATATAGACGAATTCGCCCTCTCGCCCTACTCTGCGGCGGCGCACACTTTCGGCGGCTCAGTCCGCGCCAAGAGGAGGGGATACGAGGTGGTCATAGAGCGCTACTGCCGCCCCACCGCCGATATGCCCGACGGCAGGCTTACGGTAGTTGCCGGCGGGGCGCTGCTCTACGACGGGCCCCTTCCCTACAAAAACGGCGAAAACGGGGCAAGGAGCTATCCCTTTATAAAGCAGACGTGCATGCCGCTTGCGGGCAGTTTTTTCGGGGCGAGCGTCGTCGACAGAATGATACCCGTCCAGCGCGCCTACAACGCCGTGCGCAACCGCAAACATGAATTTTTAAACAGAATTTCCATGGGTACGCTCGCCGTCGAGGAGGGCGCCGTCGACACCGACGATTTGATTGAGGACGGACTGCGCCCCGGCAAGGTGATAGTTTACAGGCAGGGGTCAAAGCCGCCCGAACAGCTTTCGCTCGGCGCGCTCCCCGATTGCTTCGAGAAGGAGGAAGAGACGCTCTCCGACGAATTTGCCAAAATTTCCGGCACGGGCGATTTGACGCAGAACGGGCAGACGTTCTCGTCGGTGACCAGCGCGACGGGGCTTCAGCTTCTCGTAGAACAGGACGAGGCCAGGCTCAACGTGTGCTACGATTCGATAAAACAGGCGCTCAAAGCCGTCGGCAGGCACATTCTGCGGCTGTACCGCCAGTTCGCGCAGGCGGCGCGGCTCGTGCGCAGCCGCGGCAAGGGCGGCAGGGTTGAGCTTTGCGTGTTCACGGGCGCAGACATATCGTCCGACGAAGTCATCCTCGAATCGGACAGCGACGTGAATTTAACTCCAGCCGAACGCCGCAACTTCGTGTATGAGCTGATTGACAGGGGACTTTTAAGCGGCGACGACGGCAAAATGAGCCGCTCGGTAAAAAACAAGGTGCTCTCGTTTATAGGCTGCGGCGGTTTTGCGGGCGGCAGGGATATTGTAAAACTCCATGCGGAGCGCGCGGCGGAGGAGAACGCCGCCATGCGGTCGGGCGAGGCCGAGGTAAAGGAGTACGACGACCACGCCGTTCACATAGAGGAACATACCGCGTTCCTGCTCTCTTCCGGGTGCGATAAAGAGACGGAGGCGCGCGTGTGCGCACATTTAAACAGACATAAATTAAAACTTAAGGAGGAAGAAAATGGATAACCTTGAAAATGAATGCTGCGGTACGGCAAACCCCGCGGAGGCGGAAAGAGAACAAGTTGCGGCAGACCTCGGCAAATTCAAAGACGTAAAGGCCCTTTTGAATGCGTACAACAGTCTGGAGGCCGAATTCACCCGACGCAGTCAGCGGCTGAAGGAGCTGGAGGCGAGCAAGGCGGACAACCCGCCCGCGGAAGCGGCAAGCGGAGCGCCCTCGCCCGGAGTGCGCGATACAGCCTCGCTCTACGAGGCGGCGAGCGGCGACGAGAGCGTTAAAAACGCAATCATAGCCGACTATCTCAAATCGGTGTCCTCGCAGAAGGGGGCGCCCATGGTGACGGGCGGAATTTCCGTCCCGTCGCCGAAAGCGAGGCCTGCAAGCATAAAGGAAGCGGGCAGGCTGGCGCAGGAATTTTTAAAAAATAACTGAAAAATCAAAGGGAGGACTTGAATTTGATTACAATCGAAAGCGCAGACAAGGCGCTCAAAACTTACTATCTCGACGCGGTTTCCGCTCAGCTCGACGCCATTTCGCCCTTTTATGCGGCGATTGAAAAGCATGGCACCGAAGTTTACGGCAAGGAAGTAAAGGTTGCCGTGGTGAGGAGCGACAATTCCCGCGTGGTTGCGGGAACTGAGGACGGCGACCTGCCCACCGCAGGCGCCAACAGGTACATAAACCTCACCTCCACACTCAAAAACATCTACGGCACTATCGAAATCTCCGACAAGGCGATGCGCGCTTCGCGCAGTTCGGGCGGCGCGTTCGTCGACCTCATAAACGCCGAGATGGAGGGGCTCGTTTCCAGCGCGAAAGTCAACTTTTCGCGCATGCTGTACGGCGACGGAAACGGCTTTGTGGGCAATATAACCAAGACGAGCGGCACCAGCCTGTATATCGATACGATAGGCAGGGTTTATGAGGGTATGTGCGTCGACGTGAGGTCGAGCTCTGCAATAATGGACGGAGGCGAGGGACTTACCGTAACTTCCGTCGACTACGGCAACGGCTGCATAACGCTCTCCGACACGGTGGAGGGCACGCTTACGGGTAAAATGATATACGTGCACGGCGCATACGGCAACGAGATTACGGGCTTCAAAGCACTCTTCGGCTCTGACGACATTTACGGCCTCACCCGTTCGGGAGAAAGCTTTTTAACTCCTACCAAATTCACCGTGACCTCTCTCACCGAAGAGGGCATCATGGAGAATATCGGATATCTCGAAGCCTATTGCAACAGCCGCCCCAACATGATTTTGTGCTCGTACAAAACGAAGGCTTCAATCGGCGCGCTTTTAACGGGCTCAAAAATGCAGTACAACACGACGGTTTTGAACGGCGGATACAGCGCCATTCTCTTCGACGGCATCCCCGTCGTTGCCGACAGGTACTGCCCCGACGACGAGATTTATCTCGTGAACACCGACGATTTCGTGCTCGCGCAGCTCTGCGACTGGGCATGGCTCGAGGACGAGGACGGCAAAATTTTAAAGCAGGTACCCGGCAAGGCGGCGTATAGCGCAACCCTGGTTAAATATGCCGAACTCATCTGCAAAAGACCGTGCGCCCAGGGCGTTATAACCGGTTTCTGATATTTGTTCGGGCGGTTGCCGGCGCGCGGGCGCAACTTGTAAAAAACTTTAAAACATTCAATTCGGTGCGCACATATGCCGCAATTAAAGCATAAGTTGCGCAGGGGCGCCGCCGCATGCGCGGCGGCGCCCCAATTTAATTCAAGGAGGATTTTTATGCTTGTTTCTGACGTGATAAAAACTGCGCTCGCCCTGCTCGACAGGCAGGACGTCGCCGACATGGTGTCGTCGCAGACATACTCTTCCGACGAGGAAGCTTCGCGGCTTGTGGGCGCGCTTCTGCACTGCTTCAACGCGGTGGAGGACGAACTTGCCCGCGGCTTTTTCCCGCTCGAGACCGAGGAGACTTTAGTTGCGTCGGGCGGTAAAATTTACTATACGGCTTTTTCCGAAACGCCGGTGAAAATACTTTCGCTGACTTCCGGCGGAAAGGAAATTGACCACGTAATATGCCCGAAATACATAGAAGTGAAAGCTGGCGCGTACTCGGTTAAGTATGTATTCGCGCCGTCGAAGAAGGCGCTTGACGGCGAGAGCGATTTTACGGGCTATCCCGTGGGGGAAAGGCTTATGGCTTACGGGGTTGCGTCGGAATACTGCCTCATTTCGGGCGATATCGGTCAGGCCGAAAGCTGGGAGAGCCGTTACCGCGCCGAAATCGAGCGCCTTCGCCCCTGTCCCACGGCAAAGTGCATGGGCACGGGGAGGTATTGGGTATGAGATACGTTCCGCGTTCGACCGAATTTTCAGACGGGGATTACAAGGCAAAATATCTGCTTTCGGGCGGCAGGCTGTTCGGGCTCAGGCGCACTGCCGAAGGCGCGCTCGTCCCGGCGTTCGGCACGGAAAAATTGCAGCAGGAGGGCATGCCCGCCGCGGCGCAGGCCGCTTATTTTTCCTCCGGCGGCGACCTGTATCTGTACAATTCGGGCAGTCTGTACCGCTCGACGGGCGCATACGGCAATTTCTTTCTGTTCGGCAGCAATTTTACGTCGCCGCCGTTCTTTGCCGAATGCCACGAGGGGGAAGAGGATTTTGCCATAATAAGCGACGGCTCGCTCGCCCTCCGCGCGGAGGAGAGCAGCGTGCAGGACGATACCTGCCCGCCGGTGTGTTCGGCCGTGGTTCATTATTCGAGGCTGTTCGGCGTCGATACCTCCGATAAGCGAATGGTGCGGTGGTCGGCGGCGGGCGACGCGCACGACTGGACGGAGAACATAAGCGGCGCCGGATATGTGCGGCTCGACGCGCCGCGCGGCGATATTTCAAAGCTGGTCGTGTTCGACGACAAGCTCATTGCCGTGCGCAAATACGGGCTTACCGTGCTCCGCGTATTCGGCGACGCCGAAAGTTTCCGTGTGGACGTGACCGACACCGACACCGACGAAATTGTTGCCGATACCGTTTCCGTCTGCGGAGGCAAACTGTATTTTTTTACTCCGTCGGGGCTTTACCGCTACGACGGGACTGTGGAAAAATACGAGCCCGAAGGGCTTGAGGAGTTCTGTGAAGCCGCGTGCGCGGCGGCGTGCGGCGGCTGGCTGTATGCGGGCGGCAAGCTCGGCGAAGACGACGTCATAGCCTGCATAGGCTGCGAAAGCGGCGAGGTGAGCTACATAAAACAGCGCGCCGACTGCATATGCGCGGCGGGCAGGGTATTTTTCTTCGGCGACGGGCTTTACGAAATAAAGCCCGATGCGACTTCGTCGGGCGAGTGGGAGAGTGACGTTCTCGACTTCGGCACGCCCGAAAAAAAGTTTCTGGAGCGCGTTGAGGCGGCGGGTTCCGTCTCCTCGCTTACTGTGAACTGCGGCGGCAGGTCGCGCACTTTTACGGGCGGCGGAAATACTTTTAAAACGGGCATATGCGGCAGGCAATTTACGTTCAGCCTGGTTTGTTCGGGCAAAGTTTACCGGCTTTGCGCGCGCTACGCAATAAGGAGGTGAAGATATGACTTTCGACATAATAGACATGGAAGAGGAGGATTTGCTCGCACTTTCGACGGTGCAGATGCGGCTATTGCGCACCGCCCAGCAGGAGAAGGACGACCTGACATGCGAACTTGAACGCGACAAGCAGACTTTTTATAACATTGTGGTCGCCGACGGCATGCTTAATTCGGGCATATATGCCGCCAAATGCGACGAGCTGGACGAAGAATACGAACAGAAAGTCGCCGTTTTGAAGGATAACCTCATATACAACATGTCGCTCAACGTCCCGACGGGCGACGACGGCGATACGGGCGGAGGGGACGATTCGGACGTCGGCTATATAGTGGACTATTCGCTCTCCTATCTCGACAGGTACCAGATTGTGCGTAATTACTATATGTCAATCTCCGACCCCGCCGAGCGGATTGCCCTTTACACCGCAGACACGACCGCGAAGGACTATCTCGGGCAGTATTACAACACTCTGTACAACGTTTTGTCGCAGTATATTTAGCGTTCGGCCGCGGACTTGTTGCGGAGGGCGGCGGAATTTTTTCCGCCGCCCCTTTTCGCTTTACTTTTGGCTTGATTTAATATATAATTCTGCCTATGAAAGTTGCGGACAAGTGGAAGGATTACAAAATAATAGCTACGGGCGACGGCATGAAGCTGGAGCGCTGGGGCGACGTCGTCCTTCTGCGCCCCGACCCGCAGGTTATATGGCGCCCCTCGCGCGATTTGTATGCCTGCAAGGACATAAGCGCCGTTTACCGCCGCAGCGCAAAGGGCGGCGGGGGCTGGGAATACCGCAGGCCGATACCCGACGAATGGACGGTAAGCTACGGCGATTTGAACTTTATTGTAAAGCCCATGGGCTTCAAGCACACGGGGCTTTTCCCCGAACAGGCCGCCAACTGGGACTCCATGCGCGCGCTGATTGAAGGGCGCAGTGCAGAAAATCCGGGCTCGCCCGTAAAGGTTTTAAACCTCTTCGCCTACACGGGCGGCGCCTCCGTCGCCTGCGCGAAGAGCGGCGCTCAGGTCACTCACGTCGACGCGGCGAAGGGCATGGTCGAGAGGGCGGGCAGAAACGCGCGCCTTTCCGGCATAGAGAGCGGCATACGCTACATAATCGACGACTGCTTCAAATTCGTTAAAAAGGAGATACGCCGCGGCAACCGCTACGACGCCGTCATCATGGACCCGCCGAGCTACGGCAGGGGGCCTAACGGGGAAATGTGGAAGATTGAGGACGACATCTTCGACTTCGTCACAACCTGCGCGCAGGTGCTTTGCGAAAACCCGCTATTCTTTCTGATAAACAGCTATACCACGGGCTTGCAACCTACCGTGATAAAGAATATTTTAACGCTCGCGCTCAAAGATTTCAAGGCCGAAACTTCTTCATACGAACTCGGCCTCCCCACCGACGAGGGCATATGCCTTCCATGCGGCGCAAGCGGGCTTGCCACGTTCGGCTGAATTTTGCAAAAACGCATTCGGTTGCGGCATATGTGCGGTTCAATTTAAATTTTAAGGTACTTTTATGAACGTTGAAGATTTGATAATTTTATACGAGGACAACCACATAATCGTCGTTTTAAAGCCGCAGAACGTGGCGTGCTGCCCCGACTCTACGGGCGACGACAATCTTTTCGACTGCGTGGCGCGGTATATCAAGGAAAAATATGCAAAGCCCGGAAACGCCTTCGTAGGTTTAGTTCACAGGCTCGACCGCCCCACGGGCGGGGTTATGGTGTATGCCAAAACCTCGAAGGCGGCGGCGCGCCTCTCCGAGCAGATGAAGAGCGGCGGGTTTGAAAAGAAATACCTCGCCGTGCTGTGCGGAACGCCCTCCAAAAAGAGCGGCACGCTCGAAAATTATCTGCGCAAAAACACCATAAATAACATGGTATACGTGTGCACGCAGACGGAGGAGGGCGCAAAGTACGCCTCGCTCGACTACAATATTTTAGAGGAGGCGGGCGGGCTGTCGCTCGCCGACGTAAAACTGCACACGGGCAGAACGCACCAGATAAGGGTGCAGATGGCGGCCATAAACACGCCCGTGTACGGCGACATGCGCTACGGCGGCGAAAACGCCGTAAAGGGCAAGCTCGCGCTCTGGGCGTATTCGCTCTCGTTCCCCCACCCCACGACGGGAGAACGGCTCCGCTTCATCGCCGAGCCGCCCCTTTCGGAAAAGCCGTGGAAACTTTTCCATATCGACGTAAAAGCGTGAAAATCAGGCAGTTTATGTGAAAAATTGAAAAGTATTTGTCGGGCGCAAACAAAAGCGTTTGACAAATACTTTTTTTAATAGTAAACTTAATTGGTAATTTGCAGGCGTGCGCACCCGCGCGGGAGCCCTGCCCGTTTCAAGGCCGCAATAACGGCTTAAAGCCGCGGTTTGCCGCGGCGGTATTCCAAAGACCCACAACCCATTTTCGGAGCGGTTTATGACTAAGAAAAGGAAACTATCTATAACAACACTCGCGTTCGCCTCGGCAGCGGCGCTCGTCTCCGCGGCGGCGCTCATGGGCGGCACTCTCGCGGCAGACGCCGACAGGGAGATTCAGCTCACGGGCACCAACTATTTCTATACCTCCAACCAGGCTGAAATAGGTGAGTACGACGGCGGCAACAACGCCTACTATACCTCGTTCGTGTTCGCCGACGGCGACAGCGCGATAACCTACCGCAAAAACCTCGCTTACCACTGGTTCAGTTCGGTAAAAGATTCCGACGGCAACCCCACGGCGGAGGGCGCGGAGGGATATCTCTCCACCGAAATCGGATTCGATTCGGTAACGTTCGAAACCTTTACGATAAAATTCCAGTCGCAGCAGTACGCGCAGACCGAGGACGGCGTGAGCGATAACTACATCACTTTCATTGCCGGCGAGGGCGACAGCGTCTACGTAAAGATAGGCGAGCCCCTTGCGGAAGATTCCACCGAGAGGGCGGAGGAGATAGAGACGATTGTAAGCGATACAAGTTCGGTGGCTCTCTCTTCCGAAAGGCTGACGATTAACTTCTCCGACTATGCTTCGGGCGTATATCAGGTGAGCGTATCCGACGGCTCCGCTACTGCAAGCGGCGAATTTTCAAACGTCGGCGGCAGCTACTCGCGCTACGTATCCTCCTCGAGCTCGACCTCGGTTATACCCCTCACGTACAGCGCGCAGTTTGCAGACGGCGCAACCGAAGCCGCGACGATGATTCTCTATTCGTTCAACGGCCAGAGCTTCGAGCTCACGGGCGACGCGGGCGAGAGGGTGGTTACCGACAACACGCCTCCCGTGCTCTGCCTCAACGAGCAGCTCACGTCCATTGAATACGGCCGCTCGGTCGACGTCGACTACGTTGCGATTGACATGCTCGCAACCTCCCCGAGGGCTTACCTTTACTACTACATTCCGACTGACGAACAGCTCGCCGCGGGCGACCTCAACTCGACCGAAGAGGGAGGCAACTTCATCTCGGTATCGAGCAGCGACGTATCTCCCGTAATCCGCGGCAACGGCACGTTCGTTCCCGACGACGACGGAACGGACGGCTACTCCACCGAGTGCCTCGTAAAGATATATTACCATATTCAGGACAGCACCGCTACGGGCAACAACTCCGACGACGTGTTCCTCGAGTGGTACGTTCCCGCGGAATATCTCTACACCTATACCGCAACCGACGGAACGCCGACGAACTTCATAAGGGCGGTTGACGACGGAGAGGGCGCAACCTACACCGCGACCGACGCGTCGGGCTATCAGGCGCTCGTCGACCAGGCGATAACCGACCAGGACGCCACCGCAGGCGACAACAACAGTTTCTACCTTCCCTCGTTCGAAGATTACATCTCCGACAATATCACCGCGTATAACGATTTGACTTTCTCGGTATATTATAAGGCGGGCGAATCCGGTTCCGCTACCTCGCTCGACGCAAACGAGCTCGCTATAGAGCTCTCGCAGGAGGGCATGTATATCTTCGCGATATACGCCACCGACGCGGCGGGCAACGAGATGTATTATATAAATGACGACGGCGAAAAAGTAACTTTTTCGGCAAGCGACCTTGCCGACCTGCTCGACGACCCCGCTTCGAGTTCCCTTTCAGGGCACGTGCCCGTGTTCAGCTTCACCGTAAACTACGGAGGCCTCACGGTCACCGACCCCGAAGGTCAGGACATAGGCTATGTGGGCACGTCGTATACGGCTTCTTCGTTCGAAATTTCGGGACTTTCGTCCAACTATACCACGACATATTCGCTCTATCTCTTCAACAGGCAGGATTACACGCGCGACCACGGCGCAATCTCCTATTCCCGGTTCATCTCGAGGGTGAGCGAGCTGTTCAACGACCCGGAGACGAGGCAGTATTTCCAGACCATACCCGCCCTCAGCGACATGGAGGAAACCGACGCGGAATACGAAACTTATTCCGACTACGAATGGAACCCCGACAGTCGCTCCTTCATTCCGCAGGACGATAACTCGTTCTACGTTATACGCATGTCGGCGAGCGACAACATATACAGCACCGCCGATATAGAGAGCTTTATGGCCATAAGCGTATCGGCCGCCGCTGATACTCTGCCCGGTGAAAGCGACTGGCTGGCAAACAACGTAGCCTCCGTCGTGCTGCTGTGCATTGCGGGCGTTGCTCTCATAGGCATAGTCCTGCTCATAGTTATCAAGCCCAAGGAGAAGGGCGATATCGACCTTGTGGAAGAGACCCCCGCAAAGAGGGTATCGGCAAGGAAGAAACTCAAAAAATAAAATTGCGCGGCAATTCCCGGTTCTGAATTAAGGCGCGCAGCGCGGAATATTCCGCGCTGCGCGCTATTTTTTATCGTATAATCCGCAGCTTAGCCGAGTGTTAAAAGGTTGAACCTGCCCCCAAAGGCGGCTTTTGCACGCCTTGTCGTTCATCCTCATCATAATACGTCTCTGTATTATTTCTTCGTCTTCGCGTCAATTCATCGCAAAATACGCTCTT
>DVFR01000014.1 GCA_018713165.1 Candidatus Coproplasma stercoravium
GCGCCGCCGCAAAAGCGGCGGCGCGCCATACTTTAAGGGATATAATTTTGCAACTGCTTTCCATTTCCTCCGCGCTGGGCGCGGTTGGCGCGGTGCTCCTTGCCATACTCATTCTGCTCGCGATGATAACCATTCACGAGTTCGGACACTACGTCGCCGGCAAATCGCTCGGCTTTAAAATAAACGAGTTCGCCGTAGGTTTCGGCCCCGCGCTGATAAAGCGCAGGAGCAAAAAATCGGGCGAGGTGTTTTCGGTGCGCGCAATACCGCTCGGCGGCTACTGCGCGTTCGAGGGCGAGGAGACCGAAGAGGGGCTTTTATCCAGAAACAGTTTCAATTCAAAGCCGCCGTGGCAGCGCATAATCGTGCTCGTTTCGGGCGCGCTGTTCAACTATATCACGGCGGTGATACTTATAATAATTTCCTTCCTCGCCTTCGGGCAGATGGTGCTGCGGATAGACGGCGTAACTTATCCCGAGGGGTACGACCAGTCGAACAGTTTCGTCGCGGGCGACGTCATTCTGGAGGCGGAGGGGCAGGGCGTGTATCTCACGACCGATTTGATGAGCGCGCTCGAAGGCAAGCTCTCGGGCGAACGCGCTCAGTTCACCGTCGTGCGCGGCGGCAGCGTGACCGATATTTACGTAAGCCTGCGGCAGGACTGCCTGTTCGAAAATTCGTCAGATACCTCGCGGCTGTGGGGCGCGCTCGGGCTGGATACCGAGGTGCGCGACGACGGCAACGCCTACTGGACGGTGGGAACGGAAAGCTACCGCTTTTCGTTCTCTGAAAGCTGCGGGCGGGCGTTCGGCTATTCCTTTAAAATTGCGGGCACAATCTTCCGCGTGCTCGGCGAACTGATAACGGGCGATATCGGGCTCAGCGCGATGGGCGGCCCCGTCACCACTATAAAACTCACCTCCGAGCTTGCCTCGCAGGGCGTGCAGAGTTTTTTGGAGATTGCGGCATATATAGGGGTCAATCTCGCCGTTTTCAACCTTTTGCCCATTCCCGCGCTCGACGGCAGCAAGGTTATTTTCTGCCTTATCGAATGGATATTCAAAAAACCCGTGCCGAGGAGAATTGAGGCGGCCATTCACGCCGCCGGCTTTATCCTTATTCTGCTCTTTGCCGTCCTTGTGGATATTTTGCAGTTTGCCCGCTGCGGATAGCTGCCGAGCGGCACGAATAAATTTTAAATAAAAAAGCCGCGGCGGAAATTTTTCCGCCGCGGCTTTATGCAATTATTTCCGCCATATATGCGGTTCAATCGCAATTTTTGCGCGTAAAAATTTGCAATTTATTTACTGTGCGTTTCCCGCAGCGGGTATTTCTTCGGTGTGAACGCTGACGATAGTCTTTTCAAAGTTGCCGTAGCGTAACACCTGCTTGCGGAAGTTTGCCGAAGAGAGCAGTATCACACCCACTACAATCACTATTACTATTTCGGGAATGACATACATCGACTGATATACAAACGAATAGAAATAGGGGTTGGCAAGCGCCGAAATGCCGTATTCCTCGGCGTAGTCTGCACCGAACGTGCCGAATGCGAACACGCCCGAGAAGTAGTGGGAGATATAGCGCATAACGCCCGCGATTATCGCGCCGAGGGTGAACTGCGTGCGCATTTTTCCTTTGAGCGAAGCAACGTTGCGGAGGCAGCCCGTAAGTGCCATAGCCATAAACGCAACGAGATAGTCGAGCGCAAACTGTGCGGGGTGCAAAAGCCAAGGGTCTTGTATCGCCTGTAAAAAGCCGTATACTATGCCGGCAATGAGCCCTTTCTTGCAGCCGAACATGTAGCTGTACAGCATGAGGGGGAGCATGGAGGCGAACGTTATAGAGCCGCCCATGGGCATATGCAGTATTCTTATGTACGAGAGCGCGAACGAAAGCGCTATGCTTATGGCTGCAAAGGTTATCGCGCGCGTGTCGAAGCCTTTGGTTTTATCGGTTATAAAGGAAACGACAATGATTATCGCGGTGAGCGCGATGGCGCTTATGTAGAGCCCTGCGTCGGTCGCGCCGTCGAGAGTGACTCCGTTCCAGTCGCCCGCGTCGCCCGTGGCATAGTAAACTATAAGGCATACAATCGCCGCAACGAGCGCCGCGCCGCCAAGGCTGAGCGCAGCTATTTTAACGGGCTTTACGGGTTTGAACGCCACCGCAATGCCGCCGGCTATGGCAACTATCGCAAACACGAGAAGAGGGTAGAACGTTATGGGTACGAGGTAATCTTCGCCTGCGTTCACGTCGGCGAAATAGAATGCCGAAAAGGCAACTATTGCCGTAACCACATAGGCGAGCGCCACAAACAGTCCCACTTTGTTTGCTATTTTCTGCCTTTTGTCGGCAACAACCTCGCCCTGAACGGGTTTGGGAGCCGTAAAGTAAAAGGCAACTTTAACAGCGATAAATGCAATCACAAGTGCAATCGCAAGCCACAGCATAATTGTGCGGCAGCTGTCGGCGGCAGTTTCAAAGTTGGCGAAATAGTTCTCTATGTCGCCGAACAGGTCTGAAAATGCCAGCATTGAAAAATTCATAAAATGTCCTCCTTTTACCGCCGAAAAGAAAAAGGGCGTCCTCTTTTTTTACGCGCAAAAATAAAGAGAACGACCTTCAAATTATATGGTCTTTGTACTATCGCTCAAGCATTACCTTGCCGATTCAAAGGGTATAATCTCAGCCCGCGACTGCGGACACCCCCGACGGTATTAATTTGTTATTTGCGGGGCTATGCCCCGATTTCCCAAAAAATTATATTCCAAAAGTCTTTGCAAGTCAATCGTTTTATTGAAATTGCCGATAATTTATAGTATAATTTGTATAGTTCACCGCCGCGTGCGCACGCACGCGTATCATTATATATAAGGAGAAATTTTATGCCCTACAATTTTTATGCCTTTATGGACAGAATGAAGTATATAAAGCGCTGGTCGCTCATGCGCTCCGTGAGGGAGGAGAACATAATGGAACACTCCCAGCAGGTGGCGTTCATCGCGCACGCGCTTGCCGTTATAGAGAACAAGATTTTCGGAGGCAACGTCGACGCGGGCAAGTGCGCCCTCTATGCCATATATCACGAGTGCTCGGAGGTGCTCACAGGCGATTTGCCCACGCCCATAAAGTATTTCAACCGCTCAATCACGGGCGCTTATAAGGATATAGAGGGCGTCGCGTGCGACAGGCTCCTCTCAACCCTCCCCGAAGAGCTTGAAGAGGAGCTCGCGCCGTTCGTAAAGCCGAATACGGACAGCGCGGAGTGGAAGATAGTAAAGGCGGCGGACAGGCTCTCGGCATACATCAAGTGCTTAGAGGAGCGCCGCTGCGGCAACACCGAGTTTGAAAAGGCCGAAAAGAGCATTAAGGACGATATTGCCGCCCGCAAAATGCGCTCCGTCGACTATTTTATGGAAAATTTCATTCCGCCCTTCAACGTATCGCTCGACGAGCTCGAAAAGGGGATAATGTAACACGGGGCGCACGCGCGCCATATAATATCGCGCGGAAATAATATATAATAAGGCAACAATGTTATAATAAAAAAGCGTCCCCCGCACGGCTTCGCGCCGTTCGGGGGATACCTTTTGTAACGCATTTTCGCTTTTTGCACTTTTTACTTAAGGAGGGGGAGGAGAACTTTTGCCCCCGCCGCGCCTTTTCCCTGATTGTTCCGTGCGTGATTGCGGGCACCCTGCAACCCCGCACATCCCGCGCACCGGGCTCTCAACCTCATTCACGCCTGACCACCGACGTTCAGGGCTGCACACGCGTATGCGTTTAATCCTTTTCCCTGTTTGCCCGCCGCATATTCTGCGGCTTACGTTTTTTGCGTTGCTTCTTTTTATTATGCGGCTTTTTCGCCGCCAAATAAAGTACGCTTTTTTGTTTTAAAAGGCTTTTAAGGCGCCGCTACTTCGCAATTAAACAAGCCTTGCGCGCACGTTTTTCGGGATAAATAAGCTCGCTTCAATTTCCAGCGCCGCGCTTCGGCTTATCTGCCCTTTCGCCCTTTGTTGCCCATATATTTTGTGACTTTCGCTCGGCCGGTTCCCTGATACGGCGGGAGAGGAAATGCGCGCTTCCTTTTTTAACCGGCAGCTTGGGCACAAAAACCTGCACAATTACGTCTGTGCAGGTATTGTATTCGGATTTATTATTTAGTTTTGAAATTTCGAGACCCGCTTCCGCTTTTTATACGGTGCCATCACTGCACTTGCGGCAAACGCCTTACAGGTAAATCTCTTAATTTTCGTTCCTCGCGCCTTCAAGCTTTCTTTCCTTGCAGCTTCAAAGGGTAGTGGTGTTCCCAAAATTTTTCTTTTCGTTCTTTCCCGCGACTTGCGCGCCCTGAACTTCAATCCTCGGGCAAATTGTAGTAATTTCTCCGTCTGTCCGAACTTTCGTATCCGGAATTGAAAATTCTTTCTTTCAGAGTCGTTAAAACTCTCTGCCGGATAATTTCCGTCCGTTTGCGAAAGAATCGGGAAAAATTTCAAAGAGTTGTTTCGGGAATGCCACTCGCGCTTATCTTCTGCGCGGTGGGGCGGCTTTCAGACCCGATTTCCGAAAACCGATTTAGCTCCCTGCGAACTCAAAACCGTGTTTTCAGAATAAGGTCTCCCGGGTAAAACTGTTCATCGGACTACCCTCCTTGTTTACGTAGTAGCTTTGCGGAAGTAAAGAATTTTTTTCGTCATGGTTTTTTACCTCCTTGCTATTCAATTTATATCTCAACGGGCGGTTCGCATTTTCGCTTCCCGCTCTACGGTATAACATTGACCCCCTTTCGGGGCTACTTGAACTTCATCTTTTACCTCTTTTAAGTTATTCGTCAAAATGTTTAGCGCTAACATTTTTTGTTCGTTTTTATCTTTTTGTACCTTCATTATAGCATGCGATTTGCGTTTGTCAAGGGGTAAATCAAAAAAAATTTAAAAAATTTTGCGGTTTGTGCGTTATGACGGTTGCGCGTAATAAGGGATGCGCGCATGCGCGCGAACTTTGGGCAAACGGGATAAAAAGGCCTGTTTTGCGGCGGAAAGGGGGTGTATACCGCCTTAAAGTGCTTGACAAATCCGTAAAGGTGGGGTATATTAACTGAACTTGTTAGGCAATGCGGACGGCGCTCTGCCGCCGCGGAGGTGTTAATGGAAATAAAATCAAAGCGCGAGGGCGAAGTCCTCACGGTGTGGCTCGAGGGCGACGTCTGTCCGGGATGCGTTCCGCAGACCGAGGCGTTCTTCAACGGCAACGTTGACGGCGTGAAAAAGCTGGTCGTCGATTTCGGCGGCGTAAAAAAGCTCGCAAAAGAGGGGCTCATGCTCCTGCTCTCGACCAAAAAGAAGCTCGCGGGCGCGGAGATGTCGCTCGTCAACGTCGGCGAAGAGCTCTACGACAAGCTCGACGAGCAGGGAATCACGACGCTTATAAACATAAGCAAGCCCAAGCAGAGCTGAGCAAAGCGGCGGAGATTTCCCGAAAAAGTTGCCGCCGTAAGGATTCGGCGGTTTAAAACTGAATATTGCGGGGCGGACGCGGAACTTTGCGCCCGCCCTTTGGATTTCGTTTATGGGTCGGTTTTATAAAAATTTGAGGTTTGCGTTTTTTCGCCCGCGGGTGCGCGTTTTTGCGCCCGCGGGCTCAGTTTATGCAGATTATCTGAAGTTTTGCGCGCAAAAGCGCTCCTTGCGTGCATTTTTTGGCAAAATTTACCTGTTTTGGGCATCGTTTTTTATAAATTGCGCCGTTTGACATATCTTTTTTGCGGTGTTAAAATTATGTTGAAATACAAAAAAGGTGAAAGGTTTCTATGACCGAGGACGGCATAAAGCTCACGCCGCTTGCGGGACGCGTGGTTATAAACAAGAGAGAGGCGATAACGGGGTCGGTGTTCCTCGCCATACTCATAAATATCTTTATCCTCGTAGCAGTCCAGGCGCTCAACGTGCTCTTTCTGCGCAGCATTCCCGCGCTGTTCTGGACACTCACCGCGCTTTTTATAGCCGCCGACGCCGTTTTGTGCGTGCTTGTGTTCCGCCGCGCCCTGTCCGACGCAAACGGCAGCCCGTCGGCGCCGCCATACACGATTGCCTACCGCCACGACGGTTTCGTCGTGCTCTGCCATAAAAACGGAGCGCGCGAGTATATTTCCGCGGCGGAGGTGACGGCTGTCCGCGCCTTCCCCGCAAAGCTCGGCTTTATCGTAAACGGCTGGGCGTATTCGGGAAATCTGAACTACGGCAAGGTCACGTTTTACCTCGCGGGCGGCGGAAAGCCGATAAAAAAGTCGGTAAAGTATGTGGTAAACTGCGTTCAGGCGGCAAACTTTATCCGCGAAGTGCTGTTAGCTCACGCAGACGAACGGAATGACGTATAATCAGAGAATTTATGAAATAAGAGGTAGTTGTATGTGGTGGATAATTGGTATAGTTGTTTTAGTTGTATTTTTAATTATTATATCTGTAAGCGTAGCTTCCGTGAAAAGACCCAAACCTACCGTGGAAGAGATAGGAGCGGAGGGCGAGAAACAGGTTAAATCGGTAATTGAAGATTATGATGGTGAACAATATGTGTTTAACAACTATATGGCGAAGAGAGATGGCAAAACAAGCCAGATTGACCATATCGTTATAAATAAGTACGGCGTTTTTGTTATTGAAACAAAAAATTATGCAGGGACAATTTTCGGCAGGGTCGACCAGCAAAAATGGACGCAGGTTCTTGCTGGCGGAAATAAAAGAAATAAGTTCTATAATCCCGTAAAGCAAAATGCCACGCACATATATCGCATCTGTAAAAATATACCGCGCAATATTGAAATTCATTCATTGGTTGTGTATGTTCGTGATATTATTGTTCGTACTGATGCGAAAAATGTAATTCCGTTATCGTGGTTGCATGGATATATTCATAGCGGCGCCGAAGTGCTTACGTCCGAGCAGATGAGAAGCGTTCGCGATTCTTTGGCTAATGCAGAAGATATTCTCACAGATGAAAAACAGCATATAGCTGAAATTCACAAAACCCAAAGAGATTTGGAATTTGATAATATATGCCCACGCTGCGGCGGGCGGCTTGTAGTGAGAAACGGAAGGAACGGTGAATTTTACGGTTGCTCCAACTATCCGAACTGCAGATTCACTAAAAATATAGATAAGAGGTAGCAGCGTTTCGTTCATCGCAAAAAAGTGGGGCGGATTTTAAAATTTTTTTAAAAATTCGGTTGACAATTTCAAAAGCCGTATGTTAATATCTTATTGCAATTAAATCCCGTGGGGGAGTAGTAAGCTCGCATAAGCGAGTGGCAGTCAACCAACATCGTGGCAATTTTGCCTGGCCTGCCTTAAATTATCAGACTCACGTATAACCTTTATGTCGGCTATACGGGGTCTTTTTTAAAACCGTAAGCCTTAAAGAGAGCTTGCGGATTTTTTTTGCGAAATTTAAACCCTCCGGGCGGAAAGCGCAGCCGTATGTTTCCGCCGGGACGGGGCAATATAAAAACGGAGGTTATAATGAAGGAGTACATGCAGTCCGCGCACGACGTTCTCTCCGAAAAGGGCGTAAATCCCGACAAGGGCCTTACCGCCGCCGAAGTGGAAGAGAGCCGCAAAGTGAACGGCGAAAACCAGTTCACGCGCGAAAAGCCCAAGTCTATCCTCAGAAGGATTTGGGAAGCCATCTGCGAGCCTATGCTCATCATCCTGCTCGTAGCCCTCGCCATCACCATTGCCGTGCAGATTGTAAACGTGGTTATGGGCGGCGAATTCGACTGGATAGAGTGCGTCGGCATAGTCGTCGCGATAGTCATCTCCGTCGCCATATCGGTGGTGATGGAACACAGGAGCGCCAAGGCGTTCGAAGCGCTTGCGCGCATGGGCGAGGATACGCTGGTTAAGGTCATCCGCGACGGCGACGTCAAGATGATACCGCAGAAAGAAGTCGTCGTGGGCGATATCCTCTGCGTGGAAACGGGCGCAAAACTGCCCGCCGACGGCAGGCTGATTGAGAGCACTCAGCTCATGTCGGACGAGAGCGCCCTCACCGGCGAGAGCATGGCCGTTCACAAGGACGCGTCCTTCGTGTGCGCGGCGGAGAACACGCCCGTCGCCGAAAGGCACAACATGCTCTATTCGGGCTGCTTTATAACGGGCGGCTCGGGCAAGGCGGTGGTCACGGGCGTCGGCGACAATACCGAGTTCGGCAAGATTGCGCGCGAACTCACCAACCAGGACAAGTCGAGCACGCCCCTGCAGGAAAAGCTCGCCAAGCTCGGCAAGCTCATAACGCTGATAGGCGCCGTTGCGGCCGCACTCATATTTATAATCCAGATTATAGAGCTGGCGGTTGCGGGCTTCCCCGCCGACGGAGGCGAAATTTTCCGCGAAATTTCCGCCGCGTTCATCGACAGCATCGTCCTCATAGTTGCGGCCGTGCCCGAGGGACTTCCCACGATAGTCGCGGTAACTCTGGCCATAAATATCATAAAGATGTCGAAGCAGAACGCGCTCGTCAAAAAACTCGTCGCGTGCGAAACGGTCGGCTGCATAAACGTCATCTGCTCCGACAAGACGGGCACGCTCACCGAGAACAGAATGACGGTAACCGACGTTCAGCTCGGCAACACTCATCTTGCTCCCTCGGAGGTGCCCTCCGACTGCGCGATGATGACAAACTTCTGCGTAAACTCCACGGCAGACGTGCATTTCGGCGGCAATACGCCCGAATTTATCGGCAACCCCACCGAGTGCGCAATGCTCGTTGCGGCGCACAAGTCGGGCGTCGAATACGCGTCAGTGAGAAACGGGTTCAGGCAGATACACCGCTATCCGTTCTCTTCGGAGACCAAAAACATGACCACCGTCGTCGACGACATGGGCGAGGCCGTGGCATATACCAAGGGCAGCCCCGAAAAGATAATCGCGATGTGCGACATGGCTCCCGAGGACAAAAAGGCGGCGGAGGAGGCAATCGCCTCATACCAGGCCCAGGCCGGCAGGGTAATAGGTTTTGCCCACCGCAAGCTCGAAAGGGTATATAACTTCACCGACGAGCGCGCGCTCGTCGAAAGCCATATGATTTTCGACGGCTTCGTCGTAATTTCCGACCCTCTCCGCGCCGACGTGTTTGCGGCGGTTGAGCGCTGCCGCCATGCAGGCATCGACATCAAGATGCTCACGGGCGACAACATCATCACCGCCAAGGCCATAGCTACCCAGCTCGGCATACTCGACGACGAGCACATAGCCGTCGAGGCCAAGGACGTGGAGGACCTCTCCGACGAGGAGTTCTCCGAGATTATCAAAAAGATTCGCGTAATCGCGCGCTCCACGCCCGTTATAAAGATGCGCGTCGTAAAGGCGCTCAAAGCGCAGGGCAACGTAGTTGCGGTAACGGGCGACGGCATAAACGACGCTCCCGCGATAAAGAATGCCGACGTCGGCGTCGCGATGGGCATAACGGGCACGGAAGTTTCCAAAGAGGCGAGCGATATCGTGCTTCTGGACGACTCGTTCTCCACAATCGTCACGGCCGTGCAGTGGGGCAGGGGAATTTACGAAAATTTCCAGCGCTTCATTCAGTTCCAGCTCACCGTAAACCTCTCGTCGGTGCTCATCGTGTTCATCTGCGTCGTTCTCAACATCGGCAACCCCTTCACCGCGATACAGATGTTGTGGATAAACCTCATAATGGACGGCCCTCCCGCCGTAACGCTCGGTCTCGAACCCATGCGCAACGGACTTATGGACCGCAGTCCCACGCCGAGAAATTCGAGCATAGTTTCCAAGGATATGCTCTCGCGCATAATAGTAAACGGCCTGTTTATGACGCTGATAGTCATCCTTCAGGTAGAGTTCAACTTCCTTGCGATAGAGGCGGGGCACGAGAGCACGGCAATATTCACGCTCTTCGTTCTGTTCCAGCTCTTCAACGCGTTCAACGCGAGGGAGCTCGGCAATAACAGCATATTCAAAAACTTCCTGCACAACCACATAATGCTCGCCGTATTTGCGGGAACCTTTGTTTTGCAGGTAATAATCACCCAGTTCGGCGGCGACGTGTTCGACACCAACGGACTCAACATAATCGACTGGCTCAAAGTGTTCGCCATGGCGCTTTCGATAATAGCTCTTTCCGAGATTGTAAAGCTTGTCCGCAAGCTTGTATCCAAAACCATGGCAAAGCGCAAAGCGGCTTAAAATACCGTTTTTTCGGCGCAGCCTGTTTTGTTTGAAAAAGCGGTTGCCCGCGGCATATGCCGCGGGCAACCGCTTTTTTTGTTTTTCGGCGCAATATAATTTTTACCGCCCGTGCGGACGCATCGATTTGCTCACTTTTCAGTATTATTTTCTTTATAGTGTATTGACAGCCCCTGCAGAGGGCGGTATAATCTTTGTGGAATATATTTAAAGGAGGCGGCGTTTTATGCTCGCTGTCGGAGAAAAAGCACCTGCTTTCACCCTTTCGGACGATTGCGGCGGGAGCTGTTCGCTCGCGGATTTCGCAGGCAAAACCCTCGTTTTATACTTCTATCCCAAAGACAGTACCCCCGGCTGCACCCGCCAGGCGTGCGCATTCGGAGCGCTGTACGGGCAGTTTAAAGCGGCGGGCGCCGAAGTCGTCGGCATAAGCAAAGATTCCGCGGCTTCGCACGCAAAATTCAGGGGAAAGAACTCCCTGCCCTTTATCCTTCTCTCCGACCCCGATAAGTCGGTACACGAAGCATACGGGGCAATCGGCGAAAAAAAGCTCTACGGCAAGGTGACCGTCGGCACCATACGCACGACCTATGTTATAGACGGCGACGGCAATATCGTCTATGCAAAGGCCGGGGTGTCGCCCGATAGCAATCCCGCGGAGGTTCTGGAATTTTTAAAAACCCGCTTCTATTAAGTTTATAATTGCATTGCATGCTCAATTCACGCGGCAATATGCCGCAATTAACGATATTTTATAAGGCGGAAAATCATGGCTAAAAACATAAAAATCGCCTATATAGGCGGCGGCTCGAAAATGTGGGCGAGGGTGTTCATGTCTGACCTCGCGGTGGCGGAGGGGCTCTCGGGCGAGATTGCCCTCTACGACATAGATATCCCCGCTGCGCAGCGCAACGCGGCAATCGGCGGCTACATAAATGCCGACCCGGCAACAAATTCAAAGTTCGATTACAAGGTATATTCCGAAATTGACGGCGCGCTCGAAGGCGCCGACTTCGTCGTCATATCCATTCTGCCCGGCACGTTCAAAGAGATGCGCTCTGACGTGCACGCGCCCGAAAAATACGGTATCTGGCAGTCTGTCGGCGACACGGCCGGCCCCGGCGGCGTGCTCCGCGCCATGCGCACCGTGCCCATTTACGAGGGCTTTGCGCGCAAAATTAAGGAGATATGCCCCGACGCTTGGGTTATAAACTTCACCAACCCCATGAGCATATGCGTAAAAACGCTTTACGACGTTTTCCCGCAGATAAAAGCTTTCGGCTGCTGCCACGAGGTTTTCCACGCGCAGGAACTGCTGTGCTGTGCGCTCAAAGAGCTTAAGGGGCTCAACGTCGGGCGCAATGAAATATATACCGATGCCTGCGGCGTCAACCACTTTACGTGGATAACCGAGGCGCGGTATAAAGATTACGACCTTCTCGCGCTGCTTCCCGAATTTGAAGAGAAGTTCTACGAAGAGGGGTACTGCGAGCAGATAGGCCACGGCAGGTTCGACTTTCTGACCGACCCGTTCTGCTACGGCAACAAGCTCAAGCTTGACCTCTTCAACAAATACGGCGCGCTCGCCGCCGCGGGGGACAGGCACCTCGCGGAGTTCATGCCCTCGGGCTGGTATTTAAAAGACCCCGAAACGGTTAAGAGCTGGCTTTTCAACCTCACCACGGTCGACTACCGCGAAAAACAGCAGGCGGAGCGCGTTTCTGAGACGATTGAGATGGCGGAGGGCAGAAAAAAATTCCCCGTCGTCAAGTCGCAGGAAGAGGCCGTCGAACTGATGAAGGCCATAATGGGCTTCGAAACGGTCGTTTCCAACGTAAACATGCCCAACGTCGGGCAGATGCCTCAGATGCCCCTCGGCTCCATTGTCGAAACCAACTGCGTGTTCTCCAACGGACAGGTCAGGCCCGTCACGGCAAAGCCGCTGCCCGCGGCGGTGTGCAACATGGTTCACCGCGCGTGCATGAATATCGACGTCTGCTACGAGGGCATAAAGGAGCGCGATTTGAACAAGATTTATCTCTCGTTCGCAAACCAGGCTCTCTGCGACGGGCTCTCCATGGACGAAAGCCGCGCGCTGTTTAAAGAGATGTGTCTGAACACGCGGGAATACCTCGACGAGTATTTCGAGCTGTCAAAACTTTAAAATAAAAGCGGCGGGCGTTGTTTCCGCCGCTTTAAATATCAAAAGGGCGGCACATATGCCGCAAATAACGCAAAAATGAGCGGCTCCGCGAAAATTTTTTCGCGGAGCCGCTTCTTCTGGAGGAGAATGAAAAAATTAAAGTATGAAAATGCTGCTTTGAAATAAAACGCACTGCCTGAATTTTACCATGCGACCGACCAGTATTCCGGAGCGCTGCCCGTTACGAACATTATAACTATCGTGGCTATAAAGTCGAGCACGATGGCAATTCCGAGCGTGCAGTCGACGATAGTCGCCGCCTTCGTGCCCATCTTCATGATAAGGCGCATCATCGGTTTAAATGCGAACGCCATTAAAAGATACACGCCGCCGCCGTATAAAAGGGTGGTAATTATGCTCGTGTAGCGCGTGATATGCGTGGGTATGTTGCTGTAATCCCATAAAATCACGCCGGCAAATTCTTCGTATATCGTGCCGACGGCAATTTCGCCGCCCAAAATGAACACGAATATCACAGCGAAATATATAACGTGCGAGAGCACTCTTTTAAGCGGCGTTTTTTCTTTGAAAATTCTTATGTTGAAGAATCTCAGCTCGTCGGGCGTGCCCATAAACACATAAACGGCGAGCAGCGCTATTCCGTACGCAAACAAAAACGGAAGTATCTGGTGGCGGCAGTCGAATATGTGCTGAACGGCCATTCTGCCTATGTTTTCGGCGCAGAAACCGAAGAATGCGAAAACTATCATTCCCACGAAAAAGTACCGGATGTCGTAGCCGAAGATGGTCGGCGGCTTTCTCTTCGCCTTCGCGCCGGCTTTGCTTTCAGGCTCTTCATTGCAGAGCATCTCCGCGTCCTCCGCCGCAACGCCCGTATGTTCCATAAAAAATCTCTCCTTTTTTTACGTTACGCTTAAAATATACAGCCCGTCTATAAAATGATTATAAAGCTTTTATAAATCCAATATAAACTGTCTGCAGATTCTGCATTATTTTCTGTTTTCTTTCCCTTTTATTTTATTGCCCTGCCGTTAAAATTTAATTTTAAAATGTAAGTATTTTGTAAATCTGCGCCTGCGGGGCGCGCTGACGGGAGTTGACAAAGACGTTTAATCGGATTAGTCCTGTCATTCCCGCCGGGCGTGAGCGGGTGGAGAAATCCGCCGTTGACAACTTCGCCCGAAGGTTATATAATCATATATATTCATTTTATCGTATTGCGGCGTTTTTTTGCGCCGTTTAAGGGAATGCCATGAAATACGTAATCGCCCTCGACCAGGGCACAACCAGCACGCGCGCCGTGCTCTTCGATAAAGCGGGGAGAATAGCGTCGTCGTTCGGGCGCGAAATTCCGCAGATATATCCCGCGCCGGGGCTCGTCGAGCACGACCCCGAGGAACTGTTTTTCTCTTCACTGCGCTCCGTGCAGCGCGCGATGGAGATTGCGGGTGCGAAGGCGTGCGATATCGCCGCCATCGGCATAACCAACCAGCGCGAAACCACGCTCGTGTGGGACAGGGCGACGGGTAAGCCCGTATGCAACGCCATAGTATGGCAGTGCCGCCGCACGGCGGAGCGCTGCTCCGAACTTGCGCGCGACGGCTATACTCCGCTTATCCGCAAAAAGACGGGGCTCATTCCCGACCCCTATTTTTCGGCGACCAAACTCGAATGGGTTCTGAATAATATCGCGGGCGCAAGGGAGTGCGCGGAGAGGGGAGAACTGCTGTTCGGCACGGTGGATACATATCTTATATGGCGGCTGACGGGCGGCAGGGTGTTCGCCACCGACTACACCAACGCCGCGCGCACGATGCTCTTCAACATTCACACGCTCGGGTGGGACGAAGAACTTTTAAAACTCTTCGGCGTGCCCCGCGCGATGCTGCCAGAGGTAAAGCCATGCGGCGGCGACTTCGGCTTTACCGACAGCGAATTTTTCGGCGGGGAAATACCGATACGCGGCGTCGCGGGCGACCAGCAGGCCGCGCTCTTCGGGCATCTGTGCGAAGCTCCCGGCGACGCGAAAAATACTTACGGCACGGGCTGCTTTCTTCTGATGAACTCGGGCGAAGTCTGCCCCGAGGCCGACGGTCTTTTAACCACGCTCGCGGCGTGCGTTTCCGGAAAACCGCAATACGCGCTCGAGGGGTCGGTGTTCATAGGCGGCGCCGCCGTGCAGTGGCTGCGCGACGGGCTGGGCATAATTTCCTCCGCCGCCGAAACGGAGGAACTCGCGGAGAGGGTTAAAGACAGCGCGAATCTCTATTTCGTCCCCGCTTTCAACGGGCTGGGCGCGCCCTATTGGGACGGCTCGGCGTGCGGAATACTCAGCGGTATAACGCGCGGTGCGAGGAGGGAACACATAGTCCGCGCCGTGCTCGAGGGCATCGCGTACCGCGTGAACGACGTGCTCCGCGCCATGGAGAGGGCCTCGGGCGTGCAGATTACCCGCCTCGCCGTAGACGGCGGCGCGAGCGCCAACGATTTTTTAATGCGTTTCCAGGCAGACATCTCCGGTTGTGCCGTCGTGCGGCCTGCTATAACCGAGGCGACTTCCCTGGGCGCGGCGTATATCGCGGGGCTTTCGTGCGGGTTCTGGAAGGATATGGGCGAGGTTCGCGGCTGCAAGGATATCGAAAAAACTTTCGTCCCCGAAATGACGGAAGCTGAGCGCGCAGGCAAGCTCGAAGGCTGGCGGCACGCCGTTAAAAAGGCGAGGGCGTAACCCGCCGCGGGGCGTTATCTGCGGCATATATGCGGGGCAATTTAACGTATGGAAGATAAAAAATATAAACTGGATTTTGAAATGGTGCCCGACAGTTGCTGGTATTCCAATCTGCGCAGCCTGCTCACAAAAGGGCAGTGGGATGCCGTCCGCAGAACCGTTTACGCCCGCGCGGGCGGGAAATGCATGGTGTGCGGCGCACCCTGCAAGCGCCCGGACGCGCACGAGCAGTGGGAGTACGACGAGGGGAACGCAGTTCAGCGTTTAAAGGGCATAATCGCCGTGTGCCCCGCCTGTCATGCGGTAATTCATATAGGCAGAACCTCTTTAAAGGGCGATATCCGCGCGGCGGAGGAGCACTTCATGAAGGTAAACGGCTGCACGTATGCCGAATACCGCGCCGCGCTCGGAGAGGCAAACAGGGCCCATATCCGCCGCAATAAGGTTCCCGAATGGAAGCTCGATATTTCTGCCCTGATAAATTATATAAAATAAAAAATTAATATTTTTCTGTGCGGCGCGCAATTTTTGTGCGCCGCTTTTTTTATCGTTATTTTTGCCATATATGCCGCTGTTTTATGGGTAATGCGCACTCTTTTGCCGTCTTTTTAAATTTAAATGCAAAAAAATTATATTTTTATTTTTAATATTTTTTGCACGGAATTATTTAATATTTCTGCGCCCCGCGCATACTGCTTGTGGGCCTCTTGTCCGCAGTCGGTTTTGCTCTTCTTCCGCGCGGTTCTTCCTCCGCGCCTCGCGCTGCGGGGCATGCGTCTGCTGTTTTTTCTGCGTTCAGCCCTTTGTGTAAAATTAACATTTGTGTGCGGCGCGGTTATCCCCAATGTGTAAAAAGTTTTCAACAATTACGCCGTTTCAGCCGTTTATGCGTCCGTTTCCGCCGCAAAGTCCGTTTTTGTGCGTTTTGCGCTCTGTTCCAAAAAAACATACTACATATTGTGCCTGTCGGCTTGACTTTGTACAATATATAATTTATACTTAAATTCAGCGTCCGGGCGGCAGCGTCATGCCCGTTTTGTGCGCCGCAATCGGCTGCGGACGTTCCATAAATTTTTCTTATACAAGATATTGTGTTTTTACTATTGACAAACCACAATATATGTGTTATGATGTAAGTACTCGCCGAAGACAGGGGGAAGTTTTTGCGCTGCGGCGGGCTTAACGATTTTCGTTACTATTATAAAATTAAGATATATTAGCAAACGCGACGGCGCGCGGAGGGCGCGCATTTAAGGAGGAATCATGAAAGTTATAAAGAGAGACGGCACGACCTGCGATTTCGACGGGCACAAAATAGCCGTCGCAATAGGCAAAGCCAACGAATCGGTTGACTTTGAAGACAGGGTCACCGACGAGCAGATTACCGCCATCGTCGACGATATATCTTCCCGCCACAGGGCGCGCCTTTTGGTCGAAGACATTCAGGATATGGTAGAGGAGAAGCTGATGGAACTTCAGAAGTATCAGCTCATGAAGTCGTACATTCTCTACCGCTACGAGCGCGCGCTCGTCAGAAAGGCGAACACCACCGACGAGAGCATACTTTCGCTTATCCGCAACGCCAATAAAGACGTTATGGAGGAGAACTCCAACAAGAACGCGCGCACGGCTTCCACCCAGCGCGACCTTATCGCGGGAGAGGTGTCGAAAGACCTTACCCGCAGGATACTCCTGCCCGAATATATCTCCAAGGCGCACGACGAAGGTGCCATTCACTTCCACGACGCCGACTATTTCCTTCAGCCGATATTCAACTGCTGCCTCATAAACATAGAGGACATGCTCGACAACGGCACGGTTATGAACGGCAAGATGATTGAAAGCCCCAAGTCGTTCCAGGTTGCCTGCACGGTCGTAACCCAGATTATCGCCTCCGTCGCCTCTTCGCAGTACGGCGGACAGTCGGTAAACATGGCGCACCTCGGCAAGTACCTCCGCAAGACGAAGGAAAAGTACATGAAGCAGTGCGACGAGCAGTTCGGCGACACTATAAGCAAGGAAGAGAAGGATAAGTTCGTGGCGATGCGCCTGAAAGACGAGCTCAAAGCGGGCGTTCAGACCATACAGTATCAGATTAACACGCTGATGACCACGAACGGACAGTCGCCCTTCGTCACGCTCTTCCTCTATCTCAAGCCCGATGACCCCTACATCGAAGAGAACGCGATGATTATAGAGGAAATTCTCCGCCAGCGCTACCAGGGCATCAAGAACGAAGTGGGCGTATATGTAACGCCCGCGTTCCCCAAACTCGTGTACGTGCTCGACGAGAACAACTGCCTGAAGGGCGGCAAGTACGACTATCTCACCAAAATGGCGGTAAAGTGCTCTTCAAAGCGCCTCTATCCCGACTATATCTCGGCAAAGAAGATGCGCGAAAATTACGAAGGCAACGTATTCTCGCCCATGGGCTGCCGTTCGTTCCTCTCCCCCTGGAAGGACGAGAACGGCAACTATAAATTCGAAGGCCGCTTCAACCAGGGCGTCGTTTCGATAAATCTTCCCCAGATAGGCATCATCGCCCGCGGCGACGAAGACAAGTTCTGGAAACTCATGGAGGAGAGGCTTCAGCTCTGCTTCGACGCGCTCATGGTTCGCCACAACGCGCTCATGGGCGTTTCGTCCGACGTTTCGCCCATTCATTGGCAGTACGGCGCCATAGCCCGTCTCGACAAGGGCGAAAAGATAGACAAGTATCTTTTCGGCGGCTACTCCTCGATATCTCTGGGATATATAGGCCTCTACGAGGTTACAAAACTCATGACGGGCGAATCGCACACCACCGAAAAGGGCCAGGCATTCGCGCTCAAGGTTATGCAGTGCCTCCGCGACCACTGCGAGAAGTGGAAGCAGGAGACGAATATCGGTTTCGCGCTCTACGGCACGCCTGCAGAGAGCCTCTGCTACCGTTTTGCAAGGATAGACAAGGAGCGCTTCGGCACGATAAAAGACGTAACCGACAAGGGCTATTATACCAACAGCTATCACGTCGACGTGCGCGAACATATCGATGCGTTCTCCAAGTTCAAGTTTGAAAGCCGGTTCCAGAAGATATCTTCGGGCGGCGCCATATCGTATGTGGAGATACCCAACATGCGCAACAATCTTACCGCAATGGAGGACGTCGTAAGGTTCATTTACGATAATATCCAGTATGCCGAGTTCAATACCAAGTCAGACTATTGCCAGGTATGCGGCTTCGACGGCGAGATAATCATAAACGACGACAACGAGTGGGAATGCCCCATCTGCCACAACAAGGACCAGCGCAAGATGAACGTAACGCGCCGCACCTGCGGATATCTTGGCGAAAACTTCTGGAATGTGGGTAAGACCAAGGAAATCAAAGCTCGCGTACTGCACCTGTAATTGCTCCGCTTGCCTTCATATAAGCGGCGTAATACTGTGGCGCTTACGGGTGTTTTCGGTCATGTACGTCTTTGTACACTCCCTCAAACCTTCCGCACGCTCCTTGTCTTACTTGCTTCTATGAAGTTAGTATGGGCGAATTGAAATAAAGTGAAAAAATTTTCGCGCGGCGCGCATATGCAAAAAGCGATATGCGCGCCGCGTTTTGTTAATTTCGGCATACTACGGGGTTAACTGCCTTTCTGTAAATTTACATTAATAAAAATAATAAAGTGCGCAAGGCGGGTTTCCCGCCGTTAGCGCGACACAATTTGCTGCGACAGCAGGCTCACTGGAAGTGAATGGCGGCATTTCTATAATCGTGTGCCTTAAAAATGCCGCCAGAGAAACTTAGTTTCCCGATTCACGGAATTTTTCGCATTCCGCCAAGGCGAAAAATTCGTGAGAGGAGTATTTTATGAACTATGCAAATATTAAATATTACGATATTGCCAACGGCCCGGGGGTGCGCGTATCGCTCTACGTCAGCGGCTGCCGCAACCACTGCAAAAACTGTTTCAACCCCGAAACGTGGGATTTTGCCTACGGGCAGCCGTTCACTCCCGAGGTGGAGGAAAAAATTTTCAAAGGGCTGGAACTTTCGTATATAAAGGGCTTTTCGCTGCTCGGCGGCGACCCGTTCGAGCCCGAAAACCAGCTTGCGCTCGTCGGGTTTATGGAAGCTCTCAAAAAGAGGTTTCCCGATAAATCGGTGTGGGCGTGGACGGGTTACGATTTTGAAGCCGACCTTTTAACGGGCAAGAAGGGCGACCCCGAAATCACCATGCGCCTATTGAAGTGCATCGATGTTTTGGTCGACGGCAGGTTTGTCGAGTCGCTCAAAAATCCCGACCTTTTATTCCGCGGTTCTTCCAACCAGCGCATAATTCTCGTACGCCAGTCGCTCGCGCGCGACGAGCTCGTTCAGATGGTTGCCGAAACCGACAGGCTTTTTGTGCGCAGGTTCACCCCTCACGACGCGGCGGGGCTCTATGAAATTCTCGGCGACGAACAGACCATGCAGTATGTAGAGCCCGCCTTCGGGCGCGAAAAGACCGATAAGTTCCTTTCGGAAAACTGCGTCGGCAAAGCCAACGTGTTTGCCGTCGAACTCAAAGATTGCGAAAAGCTGATAGGGTACATCCTGCTTAAACCGACGGGAGAGAGGGAGTATGAGGCCGGCTGGATATTCCACAAAGATTACCGCGGAATGGGCTACGCCTACGAGGCGGTGAACGCCGTGTTCGACCACGCCTTCGCCGAGATGGGCGCCTTTAAATTCACCGCGGGGATAGACGAGCGCAACGCGCCTTCGCTCACCCTTGCAAGGGGAATTGGCATGAAATTTATCCGTACCGAAAAGCAGGGCGAAAAAACTCAGCTTATATACGAAAAGACCAAGGGCAACAAGTAATCGGTGCGGCACTATGCCGCAATTACTCAGTTTTACGGAGGATAATTTATGAACGTAAAAATTCAGAAGCTCAACAAAAATGCAAAGATACCCGTCTACGGGAGCGAATATGCCGCGGGCGCCGATTTGTATGCCTGCCTCGATTTCCCCGTAAACATCGCGCCCGGCCGCACCAAGGTTATCCCCACGGGAATCGCCCTGGAACTGCCCGTGGGATATGCGGGGCTGATATATGCGCGCAGCGGACTTGCAACAAAACAGGGGCTTGCGCCCGCGAACAAGGTGGGTGTGGTCGACTGTGACTACCGCGGCGAAGTTATGGTTGCGCTCCATAACCATTCGCAGGAGACGCGCACCGTAAATTCAGGCGACCGCATAGCCCAGCTCGTCATAACGCCCTATATCACCGCCGTGTTTGAGGAGGCAAAAGACCTCTCGTCCACCGCGCGCGGCGCGGGCGGCTTTGGCTCCACGGGCAAAAATTAAAATAAATACAATTTTTTAATTAATTTTTAATTATTTTTTCAGCTTGTTAATTTGCAGATACTCCGCGCCTTTTGCACGGCGGTATCTGCATTTTTTATTTTTTCTGACGGTGCGCGTCAGTTTTCCGACGGATATCGGGAAAGTTATTTGCATTCATGAGGGTTAATCCCTGCGGGAGCTTCGGCAATGCAATGCCGGGATATGCCTCGCAGAACGGCGGCGCTTTTCGTTTACTTTTTACGGGCGCATTCAAAGCAATTTTTTTGTACTTTAATCACATTCAAATTCACAAAGTTTGTTTGTCTTTTTCAATATGCTTGACAAAACGGCCGCCCGGATAGTAAACTATATAAGTAATAAATTACTTATTGTGACGTGCGGACAAGGTTTGGCGCACGCGGGGAGCTTTAATATGGCAGAAGTTTATGTAGGAATCGATATAGGGGGAATGACGATAAAGGGCATCGTGCTCGACGGCAGCGGCAAAGCGCTGTGCGAGGATGCGGCGGTGACGGGAGCCGAAAACGGCGGCGAAGCCATGTGCGACACAATCGCCGAACTTATTTTGTCGATGCTTGCAAAGTGCGGCGTACCCAAGGAGGACGCGCACATAGGCGTTGGATGCCCGGGCACCATAAACAGCGCCGAGGGAGTGCTCGTATTTTCGGGCAATCTCAATTTACGCAACTTTCCCCTCGCAAAGAATATCGAAAAGCGCATAGGTTTGCCCGTAAAGGTGACCAACGACGCAAACGCGGCCGCCTTCGGCGAAGCGAGATTCGGCGCGGGCAAAAACTATAACGACAGTATTCTGGTCACGCTCGGCACGGGCGTGGGCGGCGGAATAATAATCGGCGGCAAACTGTTCGAGGGTCACGCCTCGGCGGGCGCCGAGATAGGGCACATGGTTATAGAGCGCCACGGCGACCACTGCACCTGCGGCAGGCGCGGCTGTTTCGAGGCGTACTGCTCCGCCACGGCGCTCGTAAAGCGCACCAAAAGGCAGATGGAGGAGAACCCCGGCTCGGCAATGTGGACAAAGTACACCGCCGAGACTGCGAACGGCAAAACGGCGTTCGAATTTGCCGATACCGACATCGACGCCAAAGAGGTGGTCGACTGGTATCTTAAGTATCTCGCCTGCGGGCTTACCAATCTCGCAAATATATTCCGCCCCGAAATTATCATGCTCGGCGGCGGCGTTTCGGAGCAGGGCGAAAGGCTCACCGCGCCCCTCCAGAAACTTGTGGATAAGGAACTCTTCGGCGGCACGGAATACGCGCCGGTAAAAATCGTAAAGGCGTCGCTCGGCAGCAAGGCCGGCGCATACGGCGCGGCGGCGCTCGCTATGAGGATAGGACTATGACTAAGGATATACCCGAAATTTCTCTTCAACGCTTACCCGTTTATCTCAACTATTTAAAGTCGCTCCCCGAGGGCGATAAATACATATCGTCAGGCGCAATCGCCGCCGCTCTCGGCATGGGCGAAGTGCTCGTGCGCAAAGACCTTGCGTACACCAGCAGTTCCGGCCGCCCCAAGGTGGGATACGTGCGCACCGAGCTTATTGCCGCGATAGAGGAGTACCTCGGCTGCGACAAAAAGAAAACCGCCGTGCTCGTCGGCGTCGGCGGGCTGGGCAGCGCGCTCTTGGGCTACGGCGGATTCGGCAAATACGGCATAGACATCGTCGAAGCCTACGACAACGACCCCGCCAAGGTCGGCACGCAGGTGGGCGGACGCCCCGTGCTCGACGACTGCGCGATGGCGGAGGGGATAGGGCGCTGCGGCGCAGTGCTCGCCATTCTCGCCGTGCCCGCGCAGGCGGCCCAAACGGTGTGCGACCAGCTCGTAAAGGCGGGAATAAAGGGCGTTTTAAACTTCGTGCCCGTCCAGCTCAAAGCACCCGAAAGCGTGGTGGTGCGCAATATCGACGTTGCCGCAAGCCTCGCAATTTTAGCAAGTCTGCTCTGATAATCAATTTTAAATTAAGCGCGCCGCCGCGCGGAGTTTTTCGCGCGGCGGCGCTTTTTTTTATGAATTAAGGGCATGGTATGCGGTAGAATCGGCCGCATAATATGCTGTGGATAATGTATAATTAAAGTGCGCGCGGACATGGTCTTGCGCGCCTTTTATGCGGCTGTTTTTATTTTATAAATTAAGCCGCATTGTTTATAAATTCTGCCGACTCTACCCGCAGTAGAGTGTGTTTTTTGCGCGGTAGAGCGCGTTTTTAAAAGCGTAGAAGGCTCTACGCACATTTTTTCGCGCAAAGCGTTGATTTTTAACCGCGGTTATAATAAAATAATTCTGCTGAATTCAAAATATTTCACGCCCATGGCGGCACATTAAGGCTCTCCGCACCCGCGCGGCCAAGGCAAACGCGGCGGAAATTCGTGCGCCGTTGCCGCTTTTATGAGGCGTAAAAGGAGAATATTTATGGCAGATTACAAAATTACGTGTTGTTCTACGGCGGATATCTCTGCCGACCACCTAAAAAAACTCGGTTGCGCTTACGGCAAATACCACTATATTATCGACGGCAGGGACTATTCCGACGACCTCTATTCGACGATAACTCCCGCCGAGTTCTATGCGAAGATTGACGCGGGCGTGATGCCCACAACTTCGCAGGTCACCCCCGAGGAGCTTTGCGAAGTTTTCGAGCCCATTTTAAGCGCGGGCTTCGATATTCTCCATATCGAGTTTTCGTCGGGGCTTTCGGGCGGCTGGCAGTCGGCGCTCGCCGCGCAGGCCGCCATGGCAAAAAAATATCCCGACCGCAAGATTTACGTCGTCGATTCGCTCGCCGCGTCGTCGGGGTACGGCCTTCTCGTGGATAAAACCGCCGAGCTCAAAGCGGGCGGAATGGGTATAGACGAGCTCAAAAAATGGATAGAGGACAACAGGCTGCGCTTAAAGCACTGGTTCTTCGCCACAAATCTCGCGCACTTCAAGCGCGGCGGCAGGGTATCGGGCCCCGCGGCGGCGATAGGTACCATGCTCAAAATATGCCCCGTTATGGACGTAAACAGCGAAGGCAAGCTGATTGTCCGCAGGAAGGCTGTCGGCAGAAAAAAGGCGCTCAACGACCTTTTCAACTGCATGTGCGAGCAGGCCGAGGGCGGAATGAACTACTCGGGCAAATGCTATATCTGCCATTCAATGATGGACGCCGAGGCAAACCAGCTCAAAGCGATGGTGGAGGGCGCGTTCCCCAATCTCGACGGCGAGGTCGAAATCAATCCCATAGGCACGGTAATCGGCTCGCATACAGGCCCCGGTACCGTCGCACTGTTCTTCTTTGGCAAGGATAACCGCACGTTATAAATTGCATTTAAAATTAATATCTGCGCCGCGGCAAAGTGCCGCGGCGCACGGCTATATATGCCGCCCTTTTGTAATTCAGACTATATTTTCGGCTGTATTTTGCGCATGCGCCTGCATTGTGCGCATAATTTTTTGCGCGCTTTTTTCTGCGTATTTTTTCGGGCGGCCTGCTTAAAATTGACATAATTGCAAAATTAATATATAATCGAATTACTCATCGGATAAAAAAGCGCGTTTTTTTGGTGCGCAAAAAATAAAGTGGAGTAAGTTTTTTTGTGAGTCAGGAGAAAAAAACGGACATAACGCCGCAGGATGAAAATCCGGAGAATATCCCTGCGGAAGCCCGAAACACCGCGGAATATGCCGCAACCAACGAAAATATTGCCGGAAATTCCGCCTTTGCGGCAGGCGGTGCCGCGGATGAAAGCGGCGCGGCGGAAAATACCGTCGAAGGGGAAAATACCCCTGCGGCGGAAGGCGCGTGCGAAAATGTACATCCCGCGGAAGAAAGCACGGGCGAAAATGTGCAGCCTGCGGCGCATTCCCCTGCGCAGATGCAGACGGCGCAGCCCCCCAAAAAGAAGCACCGCTGGGTGCTCAATGTGTTGCTCATTGTTGTAATCGCTCTCGGACTTTACAGTTTGTTCGGCATTTCGGGCGAGATTACCGAGGGCGAGGGCATGAGTTTTGCCGAGGCTATGAACAGCGTAAGCCTTTCGGGCGCGCTCCTTCTGCTTGCAGTAATCGTCGGCATAATGGTGGTCGATTGCCTCAAATTCTGCATAGTAAACAAGGCGGTAATCGGCCGCGTACGCCCCGTCGTGGCAATAAAAACCAGCTTTTTGGGCAAGTTTTACGACGGGGTAACGCCATTTTCCACGGGCGGCCAGCCCATGCAGATATACTATATGACGACGAAGGGCGTAAACGTTTCCGATTCGTCGGCGGTGGTGCTGATACGCTATTTCGGCAGCATTTTCGCGTTCACGGTGATAGGCGCCGTGTTTATGATACTCGGCGTATCTTTGGGGTATATCGATAACGTCGGCGTAGGCAAAACGCTGCTCATGGTCTGCGGCTGGGTGGGGCTTGCGGTAAACCTCATTCTTCCCATATTTATCGCCTTTTTCGTGTTCTTCCCCAAACTTGCAAACACGCTCACCACGTGGTTCATAAACGTCGGCGTAAAGCTGCGCATAGTGAAAAATAAAGAAAAGGTTATGGCGAAGGCGCTGAAAATAGTCGACGACTTCGTCACCTCCTTCAAAATAATAGTAAAAAAGCCCGTCCAGCTCATATTGTTCCTCATATGCTGCTTTGCGAGCGATTTTCTAATTTTCAGCGTTCCGTTCTTCGTTATGAACGCGCTCTCGTGCGACGTGCACGGTATGTTCTTTATGATAATTTCGCTCAACGTTTTCGCAACGTTCGGCGTATCGTTCATTCCCACCCCCGGCAACTCGGGCGTGGTAGAGGGCATGGGCGTGCTCGCATTCAACGTTGCGGCCGGCGCGGCGCTCGCGTGGTCGGTTTTCTTCTGGCGCTTTTCGGTCTACTATATCTATATATTAATAGGCGTGGTGATGACCGTTATAGACCTTATAGTTAAAAACATAAAGTCAAAAAAGACGGTGAAAAATGAATAAATCGGTCATTCTCGGTATCGACGCGTGGTACCCGCAGGTCGACGGGGTAACCAACGTCGTAAAGTATTACCGTGAAAATTTAAAGGGGGAGTACGACTGCGAGATAATAGCGCCGTCGTACGGCGACGCGCTCGACAAAGAGGGCGAGCGCAAATATTGCGCGGGCGTTTTTCACAACCGTTCGCTCTGGGTGCCGTTAATCGGATTCCGCAATTCGGTGCCCTCATCCGACAGGAAGCTGAAAAAATTGCTCGATAAAAGCAACCCCGTGCTTCTGCACGCGCATTCGCCGTTTGCCATCTGCGGCTATTTTATAAAATACGGCAAAAAACACGATATTCCCGTGGTTTACACCTTTCACACCAAATTCAAAGACGAGTTTATGCGCGTTACGCACTCGCGGCTGATAACGGCGGTGATGATGAGCGTTATAATGCGCAACATAAAAAAGCTCGAATACGTATGGGCGGTGAGCGCAAGCTCTGCCCAAACGCTCCGTTCATACGGCTATAAGGGTAAAATAAAGGTGATGCGCAACGGCACCGATATGCGCGTTGCGGGCGACGAAGAGCGCGCGGCTCTTTCGGCAGAGATAAACAAAGAGTACGGAATATCCCCCGACGAACGCGTTTTTCTGTTTGTGGGCAGGGTCGTTTCGGTAAAGAACATAAAGTTTTCGTTCCGCGTTATTGCAGAGCTTAAAAAGCGCGGATTCAGTTGCAAATTTTTCGTGGTCGGCGGCGGGGAAGAGATTGAACCGCACAAAAAATACGCCGAAAAACTCGGCGTATCCGACAGCGTGATTTTTACGGGCTTTGTGGGCGACAGGGGAAAATTGCGCCGCTACTATGCCCGCGCGAATCTGTTTTTGCTCCCGTCGGTGTTCGACAACGCGCCGCTCGTCATGCTCGAAGCGGCGTCTTTGCAGACGCCGTCGCTTGTGCCCGCGGGCACAAGCTCGGAAGAACTCATAAAAAACGACGTCACTGGCTATGCCGAAAAACTTGACGAAACTCTGTGGGCGGATAAGATTGAAAAAATTTTCTCGGGCGCAGATTATGCCGCCGTGTGCAAAGGCTGCACGTCGGTCGTCTATACCTGGGAACAGGCGGTTGCCGACGCCGAGGCCGAATACCGCCGCATAATCGCCGAATACCACGGCCGTGCCGAAGAAGCGGAAGAGGCCTGCGGCGAGTTGCCCGCAGGGCAGAACGGCTGAGCTTTTTATTAAGGCAAAGCGGGAGCTGTCGTCCTGTTTTAAATTTCAGAGCATACATAATTGTTTTTTATAATATCTTCAATAAAATTTTGCCCCTCCGTGCATTTTGCACGGAGGGGCAAAATTTTATTGTATTTGGTGTATTTGTTGCTTTGTTACCCCGGGCATAGGGTAACCCCGCCGCCCCTATGTCACCCTTAGCGAAGTTGAAATGGCTCGCAACCGCGCAAAATGTCCGCAAAAAACGGGATGCGGCATTTTTTTATCGTATATTATATATATTTGTTATAGTTTCACTTTTAATAAAAACAACATTCTATACAAAATGCATAAATTTCAAATAATATATTGACATAATTCCTAGTGGTGATATAATGTAGTTGTAAAAGTTTAAATAAGGGGGGTGAATTGTATGTGACGGCATAATCTATCATCAGAATAGTTCAAAACGGATAAGTGCTTTAAGTTTATATTCGTATGATAAGGAGGAATACATCTATGAGTAAGCTTAAAAAAGTTTTGTGTATCTTTTTATCGTTAATAGCGGCAGGCATATTTGCGGTTACGGCCATTGCGGCAGCGCCTGCCGGGAAAAGCGTAAGCGAAATGAAAGAATATCTTTTGAGTATCGATATTCCTTCGGAATTCATTGAAATGCTCGACGAAGACGGTATCGCGGATATGTATGACGAGCTCTACGGCAAAAACGCCGTATTCGAGGGTATGCGAACGGTTTCCGCCTGCGATAGCGAAGTTCAGACACGTGCGAGTATTTCGGAAGAAAACCTTAAATTTGCGATGGTAATCACCTCTCTTTTTCCTAACGATGAAGCGACCCAGCCGCTGGATAGTGTCGGGCTATTTATCGCATACGATTGGTTAAATATTCCCGGCGACCGTAAAATCGACGGCATAATCGTCGGCTGGGACGCCGATGTGTTTACATACGAGGCAAATTCGTTTGGAGCAATGAGCAGCGGAAGCCAAGTGTCGCATGGAGTAGTTTCAGATAGTTTTAATCATACTTATACGCGTCCCGCCCTTATCGGCATGGATTCTCTCGGGTATGATGTTAAGCTGAACGGATTCGGAAGTTTCAAGCCCGATTCTTTAAGCGGATATGCTTCGTTGCGCCTTTTGCCGCGCCAATCGCCTATGTACCGCGGCGGCAACTATGTAACTTCCTTTACTGCACAGTACCGTCATTTATGGGATAGTGGAGAGGTGGAAGTGGGATTTGATTTATCTACAAGCGCGTTTGGTTTGTCGGTAGTTTTTGCCACGGTTGAAAATACCAGCACGGCGGCAATCTCTGCAAACTATAAATACAGGTATGAATATTGAGGAGGGTTAGTTATGAAACATATAAAATATATCGGCGTGATGTTGTTTGGGTTTGTTTTTATAATGTGGGGAGTATACTGCGGAATGGTCGATTTGGACGGTGGTAATGTCATTAATTTCTATAGGGCATACCAAGCTCTGATGGCGATAGGTACGGTTATCTGCGCGGGAGGACTCATCGGAATCTGGGTGACCGAACTTATCGACTATAAAAAGAAAAAGAATAAAGGTGAAAAAGACAAGGAAAATAGGGATAAAGAGTAAATCTGTCTTTTGCCAAGGTTATTATTTGTAAGGGCGCAATGCGCATATCTGAGCGCGCATTGCGCCTCTTTTCGCGCTTAAAAGGCGCATATTTATGCGTCTTTAAAAAAAATTGCATATTGACTTTACCGGCGTTGTATGTTAAAATTTTATACAGAACAACACTGCTGCGCAAAACCTCTGCGTTTTGCCTCTCTACTTAAAGGACTTAAAGTTTATGATAAACAGAATGGCGCTTTTCAGCGACGAAACGGAGTGCTACCGCGCGCCCTACGAGCCGGTAAAGGGTGATACCGTCGTAATCTCCCTGCGCACTTTAAAAGACGACGTGCTCCGCGCGTACGCCGTGATAAACGGCATAAAAAAGGAGATGGTCAAATCGCGCACGGAGGGCTCTTTCGACTACTATTCGATAAGCCTCACCTGCACGCACGACCCCGTGAACTACTACTTCGTGCTCTATGACGACGACGATAAAGTGTGCTACAACAAGCTCGGCTGGGCGGAGAACAACCAGTCGGAATACAATTTTTCCTTTGTCCCCGGATTCAAGGTGCCCGACTGGGCGAAGGGCGCAGTCGTCTACCAGATATTCGTCGACAGGTTCTTCAACGGCGAACCCAAAAACGACGTGGAGAACAACGAATATTACTACACAGGTTCGCACACGCACAAGGTGACGTACTGGGGAAAATATCCCGAAAAGCTCGACGTGAGCAACTTCTACGGCGGAGATTTGCAGGGCGTTTTAAAAAAGCTCGACTATCTCCAGGAACTGGGGGTGGAGGCGATATATTTCAACCCAATCTTCGTTTCGCCCTCCAACCATAAGTACGACACGCAGGACTACGACCATATCGACCCGCACCTCGCCATAATCGAAGAGGACGAAAACCACGCCATGGCCGACTGGGAAAAGCACAACGGCTTTGCGCGCAGGTATATAAAGCGCGTCACCTCGCAAACAAATCTCGACAAGAGCAACGCCTTTTTCGCCGACCTGGTAAAGGAGGCGCACCGCCGCGGAATCAGAATAATAATCGACGGCGTGTTCAACCACTGCGGCTCCTTCAACAAATGGATGGACAGGGAGGGCATATACCTCGACAAAGAGGGCTTTGAAGACGGCGCATACCAGTCGGTTTTAAGCCCTTACCGCAACTATTTCCGCTTTAACAGGCCGAACGAAAACTACTCCGACTACGAGGGCTGGTGGGGGATTGAAACGCTCCCCAAACTCAACTACGAAGACTCGCCCGAGCTCGTCGAAAATATAATGAAGATAGGCGAAAAGTGGGTGTCGGCGCCCTACAACGTCGACGGCTGGCGGCTGGACGTCGCCGCCGATTTGGGTCACTCGCCCGAATTCAACCATTGGTTCTGGACGAAGTTCAGAAAGAGGGTGAGGAGCGCAAATCCCGACGCGTTCATCTTCGCCGAGCACTACGGCGACCCCTCCGCGTGGTTCGACGGCAACCAGTGGGACACCGTTATGAACTACGACGCGTTCATGGAGCCCGTAACGTGGTTTTTAACGGGCATGGAAAAGCACAGCGACCAGCGCGACGACAGGCTGTACGGCGACGGAATATACTTTTTCGACAGTATGTTCAGGGGTATGAGCCGCTTTCCCCGTCCCTCGCTCGATTCCGCGCTCAACCAGCTCTCCAACCACGACCATTCGCGCTTTTTAACGCGCACCAACCGCACCGTCGGAAGAACGGAATCGCTCGGGCCCGAGGCTGCGGGGCAGGGCATAGACAAGCGCGTTTTCGAGCTCGCCGTCACCATTCAGATGACGTGGCCGGGCTCTCCGGGGATTTATTACGCCGACGAGGCAGGTCAGGTCGGCTGGACAGACCCCGACTGCCGCCGTACCTATCCGTGGGGCTCGGAGGACAAGAGGCTGATTGAGTTCCACAAGCAGCTCACCGCAATGCGCAAAAGGCTGCATTGCCTTAAAATGGGCTCTTTAAAGAAGCTCGACGCAGGTCACGGCTATATTGCGTACGCCCGTTTCGACAGCGTCGACTGCGCCGTGGTGATGGTAAACGTGCGCGACGAGGAGCTCAAACTCAGCGTTCCAGTGTGGGAGGCCGGGGTGGCAAACGGCGCCAAAGTCAAACTCGAAGCGTGCACCGGCCGCGAATTTCTGAGCGGGGACGACTACAAGGTAAAATACGGGCGCCTGCACGTAACGCTGCCGCCCAAGTCGGCGTGCGTGGTAAGCTGCAAATTCGGTTCAAAGCCCTCCCCCGGCCAGCAGATGAGCATGTTTTAAAGTGTTTAAGGAAGGGCATAAAAATCAGCATAAGCGCCGCATTGTTGCAAAGCGGCGCTGCAAAGAAACCGTTAAATCAAAGTCAATGCCTTTGATAAAAATATATTTGATATGAGGGGAATAAGATGGTAAAAAGATTTTTTACAGACTTAGACAGATACTACTTCCACCACGGCGTGCACTACGAGCTCTATAACAAGATGGGCGCGCACGTCGTCGAGGAGGACGGCGTAAGCGGCGTTCACTTCGTGCTCTGGGCTCCCAACGCCCGCGCGGTGTGCGTCGTTTCCGACGGCAACGGCTGGACTCCCTGGCGCGACGTGATGGAGAAGGTCGACGACTGCATATGGGAACTCTTCGTGCCCGGAATGTGCGAGGGGGTGAAGTATAAATACCTCATCGTCCGCGCCGACGGCTCGGAGGTGATGAAGGCAGACCCCTACGCCTACGCCTCCGAACTCCGCCCCGCAAACGCCTCGGTCGTTGCCGACCTTTCAAAGTACGAGTGGGGCGACGATGAGTGGCGCAACCAGAAAAAGGAGGAGAACTTCCTCGAAAAGCCTATGGCGGTTTACGAGGTGCACCTCGGTTCGTGGAAAAAGGACTGGGAGAAGTGGTGGGACGAAGATAAATTCCTCGACTATAGGCGCCTTGCTCACGAGCTGTGCGAATACGTAAAATATATGGGCTACACTCATATAGAGGTCATGGGCATATGCGAATACCCGTTCGACGGCTCGTGGGGCTATCAGGTGACGGGCTACTTCTCGCCCACGGCGCGCTACGGCAAGCCCGAAGACTTCATGTACTTCGTCGACTATATGCACAAAAACGGCATAGGCGTAATTCTGGACTGGGTGCCCGCGCACTTCCCCAAGGACGAGTTCGGGCTCGACTGGTTCGACGGCTCGCCCCTGTATGAATATGCCGACCCGCTCCGCGCCGAATACCCGCAGTGGGGCACGAAGGCGTTCGATTTGGGCAAGCCCGAAGTTTCCAACTTCCTCATTGCCTCGGCGTTCTTCTGGGTAAACGTATATCACGTCGACGCCCTCCGCGCCGACGCCGTAGCCGCAATGCTCTATAACAGCTTCGGCAGGGAAAAATGGCGCCCCAACAAATACGGCACTGACTTCAATTTGGAGAGTTTCGAGTTCTTCCGCCACCTCAACACCGTGCTCCGCCAGCGCACGTCGGCGTTCATTATCGCGGAGGACAGCTCCATAGTTTCGGGCGTCACCGCGCCCGCCAAAAACGACGGCCTCGGCTTCGGTCTCAAATGGGATATGGGCTGGATGAACGACACTATCCGCTACTATAACGAAGACCCCGTTTTCCGCCGCTACAAGCACCACCTAATGACGGGCACGTTCGACTACGTGTTCCTCGAAAATTACATACTCGTGCTCTCGCACGACGAGGTTGTGCACGGAAAGGGCTCGATGTTCAATAAAATGGCGGGCAGCCATCAGGACAAGTTCGGCGCGCTGAAAACCGCCTATACGATGATGATGGGTCACCCCGGCAAAAAACTCCTCTTCATGGGTCAGGACTTCGGCCAGGAGGCGGAGTGGGACTATAAGGGTTCGCTCCAGTGGCAGCTCTGCGACGACCCCGGCCACCGCGACATAATGGACTGCTACCGCAGGCTTTTAAGTCTGTACACTTCGCGCCCCGTTCTCTATAACGATGCGGGCAAGAAAAACGTGTTCGAGTGGATAAACAGCGGCGACTATATGCGCAACCTGTTCTCGTTCATAAGGCGCAACCCCTGGAACTATAACGACGCGCTCGTGTTCGTAATAAACTTCGCGCCCGTATACCGCGACCCGATAGAGATAGGCGTGCCCGTATCCGGCGACTACGTAAAGATATTCTCAACCTATTCCGACGAGCCCGAGTATTCGCTCACGGCGGTAGAGGAGGAGTGCGACGGCAGACCTTACCGCCTCGTCGTAAAACTCCGCCCCTACGAATCGCTCATTTTCGCCGTGCCCTGGCACGAGAGCACCGATGCGGAGAAGGAGGAGGAGCGCAAAACGCGCCGCCGCATGAAAGAGGACTACGACGACGCGATAAGCGACAATAAATACGTTCCCAAAGTTCCTTCCCCCGATGAGGTTCCCGCGGCGGAGAGCCATGCCGCCGCGCCCGCAAAACCCGCGGCAAAAAAGGGCGGGGTTAAGATTGCGAAAGTTGTAAAGGCGCGCAAAGCTGCCGCAAAAAAGACTGAAAATAAATAATAATATGGGCGGGCGCGCAAAAATCTATTTTGCGCGCCCCTTAAAATTTATGCGATAATTGCGGCATATTGCCGCATCAATTTCATAATTTATAAAAAATCCGCCTGAATTTTAAGGCGGATTTTTAATTTAAAATCAATAATATTTTACGCGCGACTCGTCGTAAAAGCCTCTCGCGGCGGGAGCTTCGTCGGCAATTCCCAGCGCAATCAGCGAAAACGGAACGCAGTTTTCGTCGGTTATGCCGAGTACTCTTTTAACGCCCGCCATTCTCTCGGGAACTGGATAGGTGCCGCACCAGCAACTGCCGTAGCCCAGCTCCGTCGCCTGCAATAAAATATTTTCCGTCGCCGCCGAGCAGTCCTGCTGCCAGAACTCGTGCCCCATTCCCTCTTCAAGGTCGGGCCTGCCGCACACGATTACAGTGCACGCCGCCGTTGCCAGCATTTTAAAATTGGCGCTCAGGGCTGAAAGTTCTCTTCTCTTTTCGGCGCTCTTCACCACTTTGAATTCGTAGGGGCGCATATTCCGCGCGCTCGGACAGCACATTGCCGCCTCTAAAATCAGTTTCAGGTGTTCGTCGCTTATCTCGCCGTCTTTGTATCTGCGTATGCTGCGCCTTGCGCGTATTGCTTCGGTGACAGTCATAAGTTCCCTCCTTGAATTTTTATTTCGGCTATATTATACACCCGTTTGCCGCGCTTTTCAATACGGCATAAAAAAATTTCATTTTTTCGTTTTGGTTTTTACGGTAAAAATTAAAGCGGCGCGGCGGAGATATTCTCCGCCGCGCCGCTTCAGCCGAAAATGCAGTTATTTTAACACTCGGCCGACTATAAGGGGGATATGGTGATGAGCGTGTTTATGCAGATTGTGCCGTTATTTTTCGGAAATGTCCAGATAAGTCTCGGGGTCGACGGCCTCATCGTTTAAAAATACCTCAAAGTGCAGGTGCGCCCCGTCCTTGTATTCCTGGCCCATTGCCTCGGCTATGGTCGCAATTACGTCGCCCTTTTCTACGACGTCGCCCACTTCGAGCCCTTCCGCCGCCTCTACGAAGGTGTATGTCGTTTTAAGCCCGTTGTCGTGCGATAACGTCACCGTAGTGCCCATCAGCAGCGAGTCGGTCGTAATGCTCTCGACCGTTCCGTCGAGCGCCGCATACACTTCGTCGCCCGCACTTCCCGCAAAGTCGATTCCCGTATGCAGGTAGTATTTGTCGAGCGTGGTGTTGTGGTAAAAGCCGTAGGTGTTTATCGCGTCTACGGTCGTCACGGGCATGGTAAACGTCGTGTCGCCGCCCGTATCGGTCGCGTCGTCGTCATCGCCGTCGGTATCGTCGCCGCTGCCGTCGTCAATCGTCTGGTCGTTGTCGCCGTCGAGCGTCATATCGTCGCCGCCGAGCGTTATCGAAAGGGTAACCGCAACGGCTATCGCCGCGATAACGAGTATGCACGCGCCGAGAATGAGGTAGTAGGTAAGCAGTTTTTTGTTTTTAGGTTTTTGTTCCTGGTCTTTCATGTTTAAGCTCCTTTTTTATGTAGGCAAACTCTTTTGCCCCGCACGGTGTTTATTGACGGGCTTGCGCCCTTTTATACAGCCGCAAAAAAATTTTTTATTTTGCATTTCACGCGACTATATATAATTGCCCCCGTAATATGCCGCAATGAGTGCATTTTGCGGTGTTAGCGCCTAAAAAATTCGTAAATATTTTTTAATATCCCCCGAAGATTATCGGGCTTGCCACGGTAACGCCCTGTTCTTTCACGCATATGTGCAGGTTAATCTCCTGCCCGTACAGCTTTGTCGAATAGGGTAGGTCTGCCGTGCAGTAATAATTCACGCTGTCGCTCAGTTCTTCGGTAAAAATAATTTCGCCGCTCACTTCGTTCAAAAAGTCCGATATGTTCAGGGAGGCATAGGTCGTGCTCTCGCCGTTTATGTCTTTAAGGGCAAGTTTTTTAAGCGCCGCTCCGCTTTCCACAGTCACAATGCGGCAGTCGCGCGAGGTGTCGCCGCAAAAAAAGGTGTAGTTTTCGCCCTCTTCAAAGCACGTGCCCGAATTGAACGACGCAAGCGCGAAAAGCGATACCGCCGCGCAAACGCATACGGCAATAACTTTAAAAAATTTCATAAAAAAATCCCCGCGAACTCTGTTCGCAGGGAATATATTGACAGCTATATAAAATTTTAAACGCCGCCCTTCGGCGGAAGGCGGCTATTTTGCGGAAGAGATTTCTCCGTGCGCTCGCGCTGCTTGCTCAGTCGAAATGACAAGTGTTAAATGTGCGCAAGGCGGGTTTCCCGAAGTAAAATGCAGCGCGACGGCTCGCGCGTCAGGCATTTTACGAGGAATAAATTTATACCACAATCAGTTTAAAAACAAATAATGTTCGGAAAAAGAGCAGGCGAATTTAGTTCGCCGATACCTCTTTTTCACGACCGTAATTAAACCCTCGCCGCAAAGATTTTGCGAAACAAAAGATTTCGGCGAAACACTTTTACTTGCATCCCCCGCACGTTTTGCAATTGCCGCTGCACCGTTTTGCGTGCGTGCCCGTCGCGGAGAACATCGTTCCGCTGTAACTTCGCTCCGCCTGCCTGCCGCAGTCGGGGCAGGTAACTTTATCGTCGTATCTTTGTACAAGCTCTTCAAATTCCTTCCCGCAGGAAGGGCATCTGTATTGAAGTATAGGCATAACTATTTTTTGTCCTTGTCTCTGCGCCGCCTTACGCGCCTTATCCGCTTAACTCCGCCCGAACGCATGAATTTGCCGAGGAATATGCCCACGGCGACCGTTAGAACGAGCGTTGCGGCGAGAATCAGCCAGAACCATACGGCGGACGAGCCGCTTTCTCCAATCTGCCCGGGCACGTATACGTTCATGCCCCAGAAACCCGCAATCATCGTGGGGATTGCCAGCAGCACGGTTATTATGGTGAGTTTTTTCATGCTGTCGTTGGCGTTGTTGGAAATCATCGAGCCGTAGGCGTCCATGGTTACCGTTAAAATGTCTTTGTATATGTTGCACATTTCCATCGCCTGCTTGCTCTCTATCGCCACGTCGTCGTAGAGGTCCTGATAGTCCTCCCGCGTGGTCACGGCCTCGGCTTTGGAAAGCTTTTCCTGTACGCCGTAGTTCGAGTTCAAAGAGGTGGAAATGTATACCAGCGAGTTTTCGAGGTCAAGAAGCTGTGCAATCTCTTCGTTCTTCATCGTCTTGCTCAGCTCTGCCTGTACGCGGCGCGACTTCCTGTCAATCTGCGTGAGCACGTTTAAAAAGCGCTTTGCGTTGCCCAGCATAAAGTTGAGCGTAAACAGCACCGGCTTTTCGGTTAAAACCTGCTGCCTGCCCGTTATGAAGTCCTTTAAAACGGGGTTGCCTTTCAGACATACGGTAACAACGCACTTTGCATTGTAAATTACCGCAAGGGGCAGGGTGCTGTAAACGTCGCCGCTGTCGCTCTCCTCGATTATGGGGCAGTCGAGTATGAACATATAGTTGCCGTCGTCAATCTCGGCGCGCGCGCGTTCCTGGTCGTCGAGCGCGGATGCGAGCATGTCTTCCGATATGCCCGAGAGCGCGGCAATGTCTTCCATTTCGTCGTCGGTGGGGTTAATCATGTCGACCCAGCACTGCGGCTCGAACTTTTCGAGTTGTTTCAAAGGGTGCCTGTCGGACGTGCAGAAAAACTGTACCATTTTGTTTTTACCGCCTTAAAAAGAGTTAAAAAAAGCACGGGATAAAACCCGTGCCATCGGTAAAAATCGCGGTACGGAAATTATCCTTTGTTATTTGTTTGTGAAAAAATAAAAGGTTTTAAAAGGACAACTGTAATATGGGTCCATAAAAAATCTCCGTCCGCACGGAAAGTTTTGTGCCGCAGATATGCAAAAACGCGGCGTTTCCGTTTCGGTACGCTTCAATTATAATGCATTATATTCTTTTTGGCAAGCAATCGGTGTGAAAAAATTTTAGTCCCGTCGGCGGGCCGAAAGGTTTGCGCGTAAAAAAACAGGGTGCGGTTTTATCCGCAGCCCCGTCATTTTTTATTTAAAAACTATATTATTATTTTACCTTCGATAAAGCTTTCAAAAAAGCCGTTTATGTCTACGCCCGTGTCGTAAAAGCATTTTATCAGGTCGTCGGGCGTGGCAATCTTTCCGCTGTAATCCGAAAAGTAGCTTTTCAGCGCAGCTAAAAACCTCTCGTCGCCGATGGAGGTGCGCAGCGTGTCGAACAGTATAAGCCCCTTGTTATACGCGATGTTCACGTATTCGTAGTCGCTCACGAAGTCCTTGAGGTGCCGCGTCATCGTCGTGTCGGCGTCGCCGAAAATCTGGTTGTATACCGTAAAGAACGCGCGGTATTCCGAGGTCGCCGTGTTTATAAGCCCCGTGCGCGTAAAGCCGTACTGCGTGTTGTTTTCAAAAAAGAGCAGCGTGCTGTATTCGGCAAGCCCCTCGTCCTGCCACGCGCAGTTCACCTGGTCGCTGCCCACCATGGCGTACCACCACTGGTGCGCGTTTTCGTGCACTATCGCGTAGACGGAGTCGGCCTCGCTCAGCCCGTCGTTTATCATGGTCAGCGCGGGATATTCCATTCCCCCCGCCGCGAACCCCGTCTGTACGACGGAGAGGGTGGGGTAGGAGTACTGCCCGAACGTATCGTTGAAATAGGCAAGGCTCTCGCACGCGGCGTCCAGCTTTTTCTGCGCGCTTTCGTCGGAGTAATAATAATATGTCACTTTGGTTCCGTCCACCGTCTGCGAAAGGGTGCTGAACTCATCTGAGAGCACGAGGCAGAAGTCGCGCGCGTTATTCAAGGCATATGTATGGGTGTTTCCGCTTGCGCTCTGCTCTTTGCCGCTCGTCGCCGCGGAGTACCCCTCGGGCAGCGTTATTTCCACCATATAGTCGGCGCAATCGGTTACGAAGGGGTCGCCGTCGCTGTAATAAACGCACTCAAAAAATCCGCCGTCGTCCGTCCTTGCGCAGGCAACGGGATAAAAGTTGCCAAGGTTTACGGTATTTTCGGTCACGCCCGTGCGGTGGTTGACCTCTGCGAGCGTGAGGGTATAGTTTATAACGATTTCACAGCTTTCGCCCTCTTTCAGCGGCTCGGGCAGGGTGACTTCGAGTATGTTTTCGTCCTCGCCGCCGAGGCTCCATTCCCCGCCCGTCACGCCCGTTATCTCCATTTCACCGTAGCTCGTGCCGTTATAAAACGCCTTCTGCGTGAGCTCATCCGAAACGGGCTTATACAGCGCGCCCTCCCGGTAGGCGTTTGCGTACAGGTTGAATTTTACGTTTTCGGTCTCCGCGCCCGTGTTTTTATAATCCACCGCACATTCGGCGGTCAGCGTGCGCGACTGTTTGTCGTACGAGCACGTTATGTCGTAGCTCGTTCTCTCGTTCTCCCGCGTGCACGCGGCGGCGGGCAGGACTGCCGCGCATATTCCCGCGGCTATAATCAATGCGACAATTTTTTTCATAGCAACATATTGTATGCAAAACCGTGCGCGCAATTTACTTTTTTTAAAATATTTTTGTAAAATTTCCGGCGCGCCGCGCATGCAAATTTTTAAAACCGTGCGCACGCCGCGTTCACAAAAAATTTTTTTTAAAAGTAATATGTATGGTATGAAAGTGTGCGTCGTAACCGTTCCCGCGCAAAAACTGCCCGAGTGCGACCTCGCCCTCTTCGGCTTCGGCTGGCTGGGCGAGGTCGATTACGAGAGCGAGCTTGCGGGCAAGACCGATAAATTCGAAGAGGCCGCCCGCCTCTCGCGCAGCTGCGCATGCGGCGTTGTGTGCGGCTGCAAAACCTCGTCGCGCGGGGTGCTCCGCAAGTCCGCCGCCGTTGCCGACAGGGGAAAACTTCTCGGGATTACAGATATGAACCACGTTTTCGGCGGCGAGGACTACAAAAGCGGCGCCTATCTCGGGCTGTACTCCGTCGGCGGCTACAATGTCGGGCTGTGCATAGAGAACGACCTGTTCTTTCCCGAGGGCGTGCGCGCCCTCTCCGCCTGCGGCTGCAACGTCATTGCCGCCGTGTGCGAGGAACTGCGCGACGGTATGCCGCCCCTTCTGATACGCGCATATGCCTATCTGTACGGCGTGCCCGTCGTGCTGTGCGCGGGCGGCGTGGCGTACTTTGCCGAGCCTGCGGGCGGGATAGCCTCGTCGAACCAGCCGGTAACGCTGTTCGAAACAAACCCGCAGAACAGTTACCGCCTCGTATCCTCACGCGTGCGCGGCATTTCCGACGAGGGCAGGGCGGACTATTAAGAATTGCCTGCGGCAATGTTATGAGCCGCCTGCGGCGGCGTGAGGAGTTGCGCTCCGCGCAACGTGATAAGTGATGAGCAGCTTTGCTGCGTGATAAGCCGCCTGCGGCGGCGTGAGCAGTGGTGAGCGGCTTTGCCGCGTGATGAGCCGCCTGCGGCGGCGTGATGAGTGATGGGGCAGCAATGCGGTGCGGAGGACAAAAACGCAGCCCCTCGGCAGAGCAGCGTGACGGAAGGGTAGATACGTGCTGCTTGAACAATCCCTCAGACCAAACCTGACGGTTTGGCCAGCTCCCTTTACACAAGGGAGCCTATATTGCGGAACCAAGCCCCCCTTGTGTAAAGGGGGGACTGAGCAAAGCGAAGAGGGGGGATTGTAATGAGTGATAAATTGCGCCCTGCGGGTACGCCCTAAAATTAACGGTAAAAGCGTTATACCCTTGCAAACCGCTTGTATTTTTCCGCTCTTTTTGCTATAATATAATCTGCATAAAAGCCCGCGCGCCGCGTTTTTGCCGTAAACGGGCTTTAAACTGCGGCAAAATTGTTTAAAATATGTTATAAGGCGGGTGGCAACTATGCTCAGCATGACCGGTTACGGCAGAGGAGAATACAGAGAGGGCGGAATCGAACTTTCGGTGGAGATTAAAACGGTGAACAACCGCTATCTCGACGCTGCCATAAAGAGCCCGCGCATTTTCGCGGCATACGAAGAGGTGATGCGCGGCAGAATACGCGAAAAACTCACGCGCGGACATGCCGACGTGTACGTCACCCTCTCCGACAAGCGCGAAAAGAAAAAGGCGCTCGTCCTCGACGAGGGCGCCGCGCTCTCATACGCGGCGGCGGCAAAGCGCCTTTCGGAAATTCTGCCCGAAGTCCCCTTCGACCTCACCGCGACTTCCCTTCTGCGCATGCCCGACGTGATAGTGCGCGACGAGGGACAGTCCGCCGACGACGAACTTTTAGCCGCGCTCGACTCTGCTCTCGTCTCCGCGCTCGACGCTCTCAACGTCATGCGCGCAAGGGAGGGGGATAAGCTCAAGGCAGACATGCTCTCCCGCATGGACACGATAGAGTCGCTCGTAAACAGGGTGGCGGAGCGCGCGCCGCTCGTCGCCGAAGGTTACATGGCAAAGCTCGAAGAGAAGATAAAAAAATATCTCGACGGCGTCGCTCCCGACGAGGGCAAGCTCTTAACGGAAGTCGCCCTCTTCACCGATAAGTCGAACATCGACGAGGAGCTCACCCGTTTAACATCGCACATAGAGCAGTTCAGGGATATCTGCGGCGCGCCCATCGTGGGCAGAAAGCTCGACTTCCTCGTCCAGGAATTCAACAGGGAGACCAACACCATCTGCTCCAAGAGCAACGATATAACCATAACGAAGCTCGGCTTGGAGCTCAAAAACGAAATAGAAAAAATACGCGAGCAGGTACAGAACGTTGAATAAAATAAATAAAAACGTGCTCGCCGTCATTTCCGGCCCCTCGGGCGTGGGCAAGGGCACGGTGATAAAGCGCATGTTCGAGTTGTGCCCGGGCCTCTGCGAGAGCGTGTCGTGCACTACGCGCGCCCCGCGCGAAGGGGAGCAGGACGGGCGCGAATATTTCTTCGTGTCGCGCGAGAGGTTTGAACAGATGATAGAGGGCGGCGAACTTTTGGAATATTCCGCCCATTTCGACAACTACTACGGCACGCCGAAGGCTTTCGTCGAAGAAAAGCTGAAAACGGGCGACGTGATTCTGGAGATAGACGTCGACGGCGCGCTCAGCGTAAAGGCGGCGCACCCCTCGGCGGTGCTCATAATGATTCTTCCGCCAAGCATGGAAGAGCTTGCAAAAAGGCTCAAATCGCGCGGGACGGAGAGCGACGAAAAGATAGCCCTCCGCATAGCGCGCGCCGACTACGAGCTTTCGAAAAAGGATAAATACGACTACTGCGTGGTGAACGACGAAGTCAATCGCGCGGCAGAGCGCATACTCGATATAATCCGCAAGGAGAAGGAGGTTTTACATGATTAATAAACCGGCTGTAGACGAACTCATCGGAAAACTTTCCGCCGACGGGCACGATGCTTCGCGCTACGAACTGTGCGTCGTCGTCGCAAAACGCGCGCGTCAGATTATCGAACAGATGGGCGGCAGGGAACTCCCCAATAAAATGAAGGAGATAACCGCTGCCTGCTACGAAATCGATTCGGGCAAGGTTACCAGCGCCAAAGACTGAATGTTTTTAAAACAGCCCTTCGCCGCGGCGGGGGCTGTTTTAAAACTGTCTGAACGGAATTCACTTTTAAAAAATTACCTTTTTGTCCCGCATATGCCGCCTGCGCGCACGGCCGCGCGCGGCAAAGCGTGGTTCGCGGAGTTCTATGTTTGCACAGGTGATAGTGGATATAGCCCACTCGCAGACCGATAAAATATTTGAATATTCGTGCGGAACCGACCTTAAGGCGGGCAGCAGGGTAAAGGTGCCCTTCGGCGGCAGGGTGATTGACGGCTTCGTCGTCGGCATCAGCGAAAAGAGCGACTTCCCGCCCGAAAAAATAAAGCCCGTCGCCTTCGTCTACGACGAGCCTCCCGCCCTCGCGGAGGAGTGTTTTTCCCTCATGAACGGGCTCTCCTCGCGCTACCGCGTTCCCAAAGCGGTGTGCCTGAGGCTGTTCATTCCGGCGGAGATGCGCGCCGGGCGCGTGCACGAGGCTTATAAAAAGACAGTACGCTTTTTATCGGACGATATAAAGCTTTCAAAGAGCGCCAAAAAACAGTCCGAATTTTTGTCTGTCTTAAAGGAGGCGGGCGAGGCCGATTATACCCTTTCCTGCGAAAGGTACGGCAGGGGCGCCGTAAATTCGGTGATTGAAAAGGGCGGCGCCGAGCTTTTAAAGGTGCGGATAAACCGCACTCCTTCGGGCTATGACGGCGGCGTGGAAGCGGGCAAAACTTTAACGCCCGCGCAGGAGGGCGCGCTGAAAAGCATAGAAGAGCACCCGCAGACCGTCCACCTCATTCACGGCGTTACGGGCAGCGGCAAAACGGAAATTTATTTAAACGTTATAAGCCGCGCGCTCGCCGCGGGCAAAACGGCAATTTTTCTGGTTCCCGAAATTTCCCTCACCCCGCAGATGTTCTCCCAGCTCAAACGCCGTTTCGGCGACAAGGCGGCCATACTGCACAGCGGGCTTTCGGCGGGCGAACGCTTCGACGAGTGGTGGAGGCTGAGGACGGGCGAGGCAAAGATTGCCATAGGCGCGCGCAGCGCGATATTCTCCCCGCTCGAAAATATCGGCGCGATAATAATCGACGAGGAGCACGACGGCTCCTATTTTTCAGAATCAGCCCCGCGCTATTCCACCATAGAGGTGGCCAAGATGCGCGCGCGCTACAACGGCTGCAAACTTATCTTGGGCAGCGCCACCCCGTCGGTGGAGACGTATGCAAAGGCAGTTTCGGGCGAATATAACCTCATAACTTTAACCGAGCGCATAAACGGCAGACCATTGCCGCAGATAACCATCGCGGACATGCGCAGGGAGGTTAAAAGGGGCAACAATTCGGCGTTTTCCCAGGCACTGCGCGAAGAGCTGTCCGACGTCCTTCAAAGCGGCAACCAGGCGATAATATTTTTAAACAGGCGCGGCTATTCGCATACCGTAATATGCCAGGACTGCGGCTACGTTTTAAAGTGCGAGCACTGCGACGTGCCGCTTGCCTACCATTCCGAAGAGAATTGTTTAAAGTGCCACTACTGCGGCGCCAAATACCGTCTGCCGCGCGCCTGCCCCGAGTGCGGCGGGCTTCACCTGCGCTACGGCGGCACGGGCACGCAGAGGGTGGTGTCCGAACTTAAAGCGGCTTACCCCTCGGCGCGCATACTGCGCATGGACGTCGATACGACGTCGGGCAAAGAGGGGCTCTATAAGATACTCAAAAAATTTGCCGATAAAGAGGCGGATATCCTCGTCGGCACGCAGATGATTGCAAAGGGGCACGATTTTCCCTCCGTCACGCTTGTGGGCATACTCGACGCCGACATGAGCCTGCATTTTTCCGACTACCGCGCGGGCGAGAGAACTTTTCAGCTCATTACCCAGGTTTCGGGCAGAAGCGGAAGGGCAGGCGAAGCGGGCAAAGTGGTGCTCCAGACTTACTCGCCCGAAAATTACATTTTAAGGTATGCCGTAAATTACGACTACGAGGGCTTTTTCAAAAACGAGATAGCTTTAAGGCAGACGACGCATTTCCCGCCGTTCTCCCTCATATGCAGGGTGATGGTTACGGCGGAGGAGGACGGCGCCGCGCTGGAGGCGCTCAAGGGCGTGTATTTCGGCTGCGAGGCGCTCCGCGGAAAGTTCCCGCAGGAATTCATATTTTTAAACAAAATGCACTCGCCCATAAAAAAGATACAGGGCAAAGTGCGCTACCAGGTTCTTATGCGGTTAGAGAGCGACCGCCTTCTTCCCGAAATTTACGACCTCGCCGTAAAGTACACTACGGCTAAGGCGCTTGTATATGTGGAAGAAAACCCTGTAAATCTTTCCTAAGGGCTCACAGATTTTGCGGCTGGTGCCGCCGTAAAATCTTCGTGATTTGGGGGAGCCAGCTCCCCCTTGCCCCGATTTTGGGGGCTCTCTTATAATATAATCGGGGCAATTCCCCCTTTGGCGAGCTCGCTTTCGCGACAAATTGTGTCGCGCTGGCGCAGGGAAACCCTGCTTGCGCACGCGATTCATTTAAAAAATTATTGTCATTTTGAGCGAAGTGAACCGCAGGTGAACGCAGTCGAAAAATCTTTACCGCAATAAAGCCTCCACTTTTTAAGGGGAGGTGAGTTGCCGAACGGAGAGAGGTTAACTCGGAAGGGTTTATAACATTTCGCCTTATTTTTTTTCGGGCGAAGCAGAAAAACTATTCCGCAATATATTTTTAAATCACACATCAGAGGTTCTTATGTCACAGAGATTCGTGGTGCAGGTGGGCGACCCCATTCTGCGCAAAGTCTGCAAAGAAGTCAAAAATTTCAACGGGGAGCTTGCCGCTCTTCTCGACGATATGAAGACGACCGTCCGTGCCGAGGACGGCGCGGGGCTCGCCGCGCCCCAGATAGGGGTAGACGCGCGCGTCGTCGTAGTAGACGTCGAAGAGGGCTTTTTCGAGTTTATCAATCCCGAAATCTACTATACGAAGGGTGAGCAGGTCGGCCCCGAGGGCTGCCTTTCGGTGAAGGGCAAGCAGGGCACCGTGGTGCGCCCCGAAAAAGTTAAGCTCGTATACCGCGACCGCACCGGCAAAAAACACAAGCTCACGGCGGAGGGCTTCTTTGCCCGCGCAGTATGCCACGAGCTCGACCACCTCGACGGCGTTTTATATACCGACAAGGCGGTGGAGATTTACGATATCGACGCCGAAGGCCGCCGCATTGCAAACAAAGCGGACGCCGAAGGCCGCCGTATTGCAAACAATACGGAAAACAATCAGTAATTTTCGCCGCAATAGCCGGGTGATAAAAGCCTGAACCTGATTAAAGCTGTCAGCATCGGCTAAGCGGCACGGAGATAAGCTCAATGAAGATAATATATGCAGGCACGCCGCAGTATGCCGTCGCCCCGCTCAAAGCCCTGCGCGAAAAGGGGTGCGACATAGCCGCCGTAATAACGCAGGAAGACAAACCTGTCGGGCGCAAGGGCATTTTAACGCCCCCGCCCGTAAAACAGTACGCAGTCTCCTGCGGCATACCCGTGTATCAGTTCCATAAAATCCGCGAGCACGCCGAAGAGCTCAAGGCAATCGGCGCGGAGGCGATGTTCACCTGCGCCTACGGTCAGCTCTTATCCCGCGCGGTGCTCGACGCATTCCCCAAGGGCGTATGGAACGCGCACGCCTCCCTTCTGCCCAAATTCAGGGGCGCGTCCCCCGTTCAATCGGCAATACTTGCGGGCGAATCTGTCACGGGCGTTACAATTATGAAAACCGAGCTTGCGCTCGATTCGGGCGATATACTGCTCGTAAAGCGCACTCCCGTATCCGAAGGCGAAACGTGCGGCGAGCTGTCCGAAAGGCTCTCCGCGCTCTCAGCCGAGGCGCTGTGCGAGGCGTACGATTTGATTGAAAAGGGCGATTTGAACCTGCTTTTGCAGGACGAGGGCGCGGCGACCTTCTGCAAAAAGATAAAAAAGGAGGACGCCCGCATAGATTTTTCCGCGCCGCCCCGAAAGGTGTGCGCGCTGATAAACGCTATGAGCCCCTCGCCCGCGGCGTTTGCGTATTTAAAGGGCGCGCCCGTCAATATCTTCCGCGCTTATCCTTCGGAAGGCGAAGGTCAGTGCGGCGCCGTGCTCGAAGTTAACAAGCGGGGCGTTAAAGTCGCCTGCGGCGGGGGAGCCATACTCATAACCGAGGCGCAGTTTGCGGGCGGCAAGCGCCTCTCGGCACCCGATATTTTCAACGGCAGAAAAATTTCGGCGGGGGATATCCTTGAATAACCCGCTCACCGACCCCTACATCGTCCTCTCAAAGGTCTATTCTGAGGGCGCATATTTAAAGCAGGCGCTCGCCTCTTCGCCCATAGAGCCGCTCTCCCGCCCGCGCACTTCAAAAATATGCTACGGCGTGCTCGAAAAGGACGTTTATCTGGGGCATATCATAGGGGCAAATTGCCGCAAAATGCCAAAGTCGGCGGTGCGCCTCATCCTAAAAATCGCGCTGTATATGCTCGAATTTATGGGCAAACACGATTACATGGTCGCCGACTGCGCCGTGGAGCTTGCCAAAAAACTGGGCAAGGGCGGCGAGGCTGGCTTCGTGAACGCCTTTCTCCGCTCGTACAAGCTGCCGCCGCTGCCGCAAAATGGCGACGAGCGCCTCTCCGTCGCCGCAAGCGCGCCGCTGTGGCTGGCAAAAAAGGTGCGCCGCAGCTATAAGGGCGAGGCGGAGGCGATACTCTCCGCACCCTCGCAGGGCGTCTGCGTGCGCTTTGAGAGGAATGAAGAGAAATATTTAAAGGGCGGGTTTATAAAAACGCCCTTCGACCACGTTTATATATTTAAAAATTTCGTGCGCGACGGCGGTTACGACGTTGGCGAATATACCTTCCAGTCGGTCGGCTCCGTCGCCATTTGTTCGGTGATATCCCCGTGCGAAAGCCTGCTCGACGCGTGCGCCGCGCCGGGCGGTAAGAGCGTGCTTCTTTCAAAAAAGTGCAAAAAAATAACCTCGCAGGAGATTCACGCGCACCGCGCCGAACTCATACGCGCCTACGCGAAGCGCATGGGCGCACAGAATATCTCCGTAACCGTCGGCGACGCCTCGGCGTTCAACCCCGAATGGGAGGGCGCGTTCGACGGGGTTTTATGCGACGTCCCCTGTTCTGGCAGCGGCGTAATAAACGAAAATCCCGACATAAAACTGTTCAGAAAAGAGGAGGATATTCCCTCGCTCGCGGCGTTGCAGCTCAAAATTCTCTTAAACTGCGCGCGCTACGTAAAGGCGGGCGGCAGCCTGTTTTATTCGACCTGTTCCATTCTCCCCGAGGAGAATGACAGCGTCGTGTATAATTTCATGCAGCAAAACGACGATTTCGAACTCGACGTTCCCCAATGTGCCCTGCCCTCGCGCCGCACTAAATTCGGACTTCAATTTCTGCCGCACATATCGCTGGGCGCAGGTTTTTTCGTAACAAAACTCACCCGCAAAAAATAAATTGACCCCGTAATATGCCCCGATTATGAAAAAAATAATTCAGGATTACAACTTAAAAGAACTCGAAGAGCTCGTCGCGGAAATGGGTGAAAAACCCTTCCGCGCAAAGCAGCTGTACGACGGGATAATGCGCGGGCACAATATATCCGATATCCCCGCCCTGCCGAAGGCGTTTTCAGAAAAGCTCGAAGAGCAGTTCGAGGACTGCCCGCTGGAAATCGTCAAAACGCTCACCTCGTCCGACGGCACGGAAAAATATCTCTTCCGCCTTGCCGACGGCAATATCATCGAGGGCGTGTTCATGAAGTATAAATACGGCAACACGCAGTGCGTTTCCACGCAGGTGGGCTGCCGCATGGGCTGTAAGTTCTGCGCGAGCACCCTGGGCGGGCTCGTGCGCAATTTAAGTTCGGGCGAAATTTTGTCGCAGGTGTTAAAGGTAAACGCCCTGCACGGCGGCACGCCCAAACAGCGGCAGGTAACCAACGTCGTTTTAATGGGCAGCGGCGAGCCGCTGGATAACTACGACAACGTCATAAAATTCCTGCGCGACCTTGCGGCGGAGGGCGGCATAAACATATCGCCCCGCAACGTGAGCCTCTCCACCTGCGGGCTCGTGCCGCAGATGTATAAGCTTGCGGAGGAGGGGTTGCCCGTAAATTTAACGGTATCGCTCCACAACGTTACCGACGACGAGCGCGCCCGCACCATGCCGATAGCAAAGCGCTATAAAATAGGCGAAATTTTATCGGCGTGCACCAACTATTTCAAAAAAACGGGCAGGCGGTATATCTTCGAGTACTCTCTCATAGAGGGCGAAAATGCCGACGAGGCGCACGCAAAAGCCCTTATAGAGCTTTTAAAGGGCAGACCGTGCCACGTAAATCTCATCCGCCTCAACGAGGTGAAGGAACGCAAGCTCATGGCTGCGAGCGAGCGCGGCGCGCAGACCTTTTTAAAAACGCTCACCGACGGCGGCATATCGGCAACGCTGCGCCGCAGAATGGGGGCGGATATAGGAGGGGCGTGCGGACAGTTGAGAGCAAGTTTCACGAAAATTTAGCTTTGACCGAAAGCTAAATTTTCCGTGAGGCGGAGAAACTAAGTTTCTCTTCGCGCGACTTCTAAGAGCCTGCGATTATATAGTCGCGCGAATTCACTTCCAGTGAGCTCGCTCACGCGACAAATTGAGTCGCGCTAACGCAGGGAAACCCTGCTTGCGCACGGTATTATTTTAAAAATAATGTCGAGACCTTGCCCCCTTTACCGCTTTAGCTGTAAGGGGGGGCTGAGCGAAGCGAATAGGGGGGATTTTATTCGCTTCTATGAAGTTATTAATTGCTTTAATAAGGTTGAAGTTGAGTCTTTCTGCGCAGAAACCCTGCTTAAAACATCAGTTATTAAAAAATTCCTTCCTGAGCCTCCCTTGTGTAAAGGGAGGTGGCGCGCGAAGCGTGACGGAGGGATTGTAAACTTTTTTACAAAAAATTATTATACAGCTAAAAACTTATGCTGATTGAAATTGCAGACGAAAGCAGCATAAAAACTATTGGAGAATAAACTATGCAAATAAAGATTGCGCCTTCCATACTTTCTGCCGATTTTTCGCGCATGGGCGAGGCGGTAAAGCTCTGCGAAGAGAGCGGCGCCGACCTTGTGCACTGCGACGTGATGGACGGCTCGTTCGTCGGCCCCATAACTTTCGGCGGGCAGATGGTAAAAAATATCCGTCCCGTAACCAAACTTCCGCTCGACGTGCACCTAATGATTGAGCACCCCAAAACGCAGATTAAATTCTTCGCCGACGCGGGCGCCGACATTATAACCGTGCACTACGAGGCGTGCGCGAAGATATCCGAAAATTACCTGCGCGAAACGCTCGAACTTATAAAATCTTACGGGGTAAAGTGCGGCGCGGTGGTCAACCCCGACGTGCCCGTGCAAAACATTTTCCCCGTGTTCGACCTGTGCGACATGGTGCTCATAATGAGCGTTTTCCCCGGTTACGGCGGCCAGAAATTTATCGACGGCGCGCTTGAAAAAATTAAATCGGCGCGGGAATATGCCGCAAGTATCGGCAAACCTGACCTCGATATCGAAGTCGACGGCGGCATAAACATGGACACTGCTCCCCTTGCAATACAGGCGGGCGCGAACGTGCTCGTGGCGGGTTCGGCGCTCTTCTCCGCGCCCGACTTTGCGGCGGCGGTTACGGGGCTGCGCAAAAGATGAAGGGCATACTGCTTTTGAACGGCACGCCCTACGGCGGCGAAATTCCCGCGGAATTTCCCGTGTATTGCTGCGACGGCGCCTACCGCTGGGCGAAAAACAAAGTTAAAATTTATAAAAACATCGGCGATTTCGACAGCCTCGACGAGGCGCCCTCGCCCCCGCCCGAGGAAGTTTATCCCTCCGAAAAGAACTTCACCGACGGCGAAATAGCCGTGCGCAAGATGATATCGGACGGCATAACCGAAATAGACGTATACGGCGCGTTCGGCGGCAGGGAGGACCATTTCCTCGGCAATGTGCAGCTGTTGTACTACTGCATAAGCCGCGGCGTTGCCGCGCGGCTCATCTCCGAAAGCACTATAATTTTTGCCGTGCGCGGCAGGGTTGTGTTTGAAAACTGCGCGGGCAAAACCATCTCGGTGTTTCCCTTTTCCGCGCCCCTGCATATACTGGAAAGCAGAGGGCTCAAATATTCCTATCCCGAAGAAATAGGCTACGGCGAGTGCCGCGGCGTTTCCAACATCGTTTTGGAGCGCGGCGCATACGTCGCTTTCGGCGAGGGGGATACCGCCCTCGTAATAATAAACAGGGGGAGCGTATGAAGGGTAAAATAATTGTGGTATGCGTAAAGCCGCCCAAGCCCGTCCGCATGGTTTTGAGCGCTGTCTGCCGCAGATAGGAAAAAATCGATTTTACCGGGGATATTTTGATGTTTTATACAGATTTACATTGCGATACGCTCACCCATGCAAAAAAGCCGGGTGAGCGTATGTGTAATAACCGGTTGCAGGCCGATTTTCTGCGCCTTAAAGCGGCAGGGTGCGCCGCCCAGTGCTTTGCCGTTTTTCTGCGGGGCGGAACAAGCGCGGATTTTTATGAATATGTACGCTTGTTCAATGAACAGGTAGCCGAAAATTCCGCCTTATGCGCGTCCGTTTTAAGCTGCGCCGACCTTAAAGCGGCAATGGCCGCGGGCAAGCTCGGCTGTATTTTAACCGCCGAAAATATCGGTTTCGTGCGCTCGGGCGAAGAGGCCGCCCTCCTGCGTTCGGCGGGGGTGCGCATGGCGTCGCTCGTCTGGAACGACGAAAACGCGCTCGCTTATCCGAATCTGAAATATGCAGGCGGCGCGCCCGATTTTTCCGCGCGCGAAGGGCGCGGGCTCAAACCGCTCGGGCGTGAGGTTGCCGCGGCGCTCGACGGCGCGGGCATAATAATCGACGTTTCGCACCTGTCCGACGGCGGGCTCGACGAACTTTTGCGCGGCAGGAAAATTCCTCTCGTCGCAAGCCATTCCGATGCCTGCGCGCTTCACTCCGTAAGCCGCAACCTCACCGACGGGCAGATAAAGGGCATCGCCGGCTGCGGCGGAGTGGCGGGCGTAAATTTCTGCAACGATTTTCTCGGCGGGGACGACGCCATGGAGAGCGCGGTGCGGCATATCGCGCACATAATAAACACGGGCGGAGAGGACTGCGCCGCCATAGGTTCCGATTTCGACGGAATGCCTCCGCAGCGCGGAATGGAGAGCTGCGCGCGCATGCCCGAATTTCTGGAAAAGCTTTCTGCGCGTTTCGGCAGCCGCGTTGCCGAAAAAGTAGCCTGCAAAAATTTTATGCGCGTATTCGGCGCGGTGTGCGGCTGAAATATTATTTCACAGTATATTCAGTTTGTTTTTCTTGCGGGAACGGGGCGGTTATGATAAAATAATCTTATCGGCGCAAAACCGCGCCCGTTTTTCGGGGCGCTCCGCGCTTTTGTATTTTTGTAAATTCGTTTGTGGTGAAAAACATGGTAAAAAGAATTATCGCCGCCGTACTGGCCGCCTCGGCGCTCGCGGCAGGCGTTTCCGCGCTTGCCGGCTGTGCGCAGGAAACTTACGTCGAATATACCCTCTATTCGTCCGACGGGGAGGAGATTCGCACCGACAACTTTTCGGAAAACCCCGGCGAAGACGCGGACGGACAGACCCCGTCGGATTCCGCGGAATCGGCGCCCGAAGGCGCCTACTACATGGCGACGGGATATTCGGGCAGACCGCAGAACGTGGTCATTCCCTCCGAGATAAACGGGATAGAGGTGCGCGGCATAGGCGAGCAGGCCTTTACGCGTTGCAGAATGACTACGCTCGAGATTGAAGAGGGCGTTACCGAGGTCGGACAGGCGGCGTTTATCTATTGCGGCACGCTCGAGAGCGCCGTCCTCCCGTCGACTCTGAACGTCGGCGAGAGCATGTTCGGCATGTGCATATATCTCAAAAGCGTGACCCTGCCCGAGGGCATAACCTCCATAGGCAACCAGGCCTTTTACTCGTGCTACGCCCTCGCCGAAATAAAGACGGGGGAGGAGAGCGATTCGTCCGCTTCCGTAAATCTGCCGTCCACGCTCACTTCAATCGGCGGACACGCCTTCTACGACTGCAACGCACTTTCGGGCGAAGTCACCGTTCCCGAGGGTGTGACCGAGATTAAGCAATACGCGTTTTCCCTGTGCAGTTCGGTGACTTCGTTCGTGATAGAGGGCGACGTTACCGAAATAGGCTTCGGCGCGTTCGGCGGCTGCCATGCGCTCACCGATATAACTATCCCCGATTCCGTCGAACGCATAGGAGATTATGCCTTTTCCAACACTTACGAGCTTGAAAGCATAACCCTCTCCGCTTCTTTAAGTTATCTCGGGCAATACGCCTTCCAGGAGTCGGGCGTAACGGAGGTTGTAATGCCCGCGGGCAAAGGGTGCTATCTTTACAACCGCGAGCTCGAAGAGGACGAGGAGGTCGGCTCCGACGACGTCAAGGGCATTCTCTATAACTTCTATTACGACGAATCGCTCGAAAACGACGAGAACGCCAAGGGCAGAATCCCTTCGACCGCACTTGCCGACTCTGCGCAGGTTGCAGAGTGGCTCAAGGGCGACATCATCTCGGCCTACTGCTATTTCGTTTCCGTATAAAGATTTGTTGCAAAGTTATATTAACAAAATTAAAGCTCACGCAATGTTTTTTTGCGGGAGCTTTAATTTTATCGTTTCATTCTTAAATTATTCATTTTCTGCGCACGGGCGGCAGAATTTTGTAAAAACGTGCGCGGCGGAACTGTTAATGCCGCCGCGCACGCCGTTTAAAATTATATTATATTTAACAAGTTATATTTGCAATTTATAAATATGCCTCCGCGGTGTGCGGCGGCATACGGTGAATAAAAAAGGAGCGTAGCGCAAAAAGGCGGACGGCAAACGCCGCCCGCCTTTACAAGCCGCATTGAAGTTGTGACCAAAAAGCTTTACGCCCTTTCAACGGTCTTCATGCACCTCGTGCAAACATAGCCCGTTACTGCGTTGCCCTTTGCGTCGATATAGCTTATCTTCTGAACGTTTGCCTTAAAAGTTCTCCTCGTTCTTCTCTTGGAGTGGGAAACGTTGTTGCCGGACGTCTGTCCCTTACCGCATACGCTGCATACTCTCGACATATTAAACACCTCCGTGGCGGAATTTTTCAAAAAATTACGTATAAATAAAAGCCGCTTTTTAAAAGCAGCTATAACAATATAGCAGACCGCGGCAAAAAAATCAACCAAAAAATGCCTGCTTTTTCAAATTTTTTTGCCTCATTCCAAAAATTAAAGGGTATTGCAGGGCAAAATATACAATAAATTTGGGGGAAAGACTTGCAAAACGCCGCCAAATAGTATAAAATAACTTCGACAGGAGTTATTATGTCAGTCAACACAAGCAACGTTTACGGTAAAATTTCAATATCCGACCAGGTTCTCGCCAAAGTGGCGGCGTATGCCGCCTTGGAATGTTACGGCATCGTGGAACTTGTATCCCGCCGCTTCAAGGATTCCCTCTCCGAGCTTTTTAAAAAGCAGGAGGCAGGCGGCAAGGGGATAAAAGTCGTAACAAACGGCGACAGGATTTATATAGACGTATATGTCATCGTTAAATACGGCGTTTCGATAAACGCCGTCGCTGAATCGCTCAAAGAGGGAGTAAAGTACAAAGTAGAGCGTTTTTCGGGTATGATAGTCGATACGGTGAACGTAAACATAATGGGGGTCAAACTCTGACCGCCCGCTTTTTGCGCGCCCTTAAAATTTAAGGACGCGTTTTTGAACTTTTGAGGAGTTATATGCAAAAAATCATCAACAGCACCGATTTTCGCAAGATGGTATCGAGCGGTGCGAGAATGCTTGAAATAAACAGGGCAAAAGTCGACGCCCTCAACGTTTTCCCCGTGCCCGATGGCGATACCGGCACGAACATGTCGCTCACCATGCAGTCGGCGATAACCGAAATGAACGCCTGCTCGTCAAACCGTTTCCAGGAGATTTGCGATGCGGTTTCCAAGGGCGCGCTCCGCGGCGCGCGCGGCAACTCGGGCGTAATCACCAGCCAGATTTTCCGCGGCATCTGCTCGGTCGTGCGCGAATGCCAGCAGGGCATTGATACCAAAACTTTCGCCAAGGCGCTCGAGGCAGGCACCAAGGTCGCTTACAGCGCCGTTTCCAAGCCCAAAGAGGGCACTATTTTAACGGTAGTAAGGCTCATGAGCGAGGCGGCTCCCAAGCTCGCCTCCAAAAATAAAGATTTCGTAGACTTCTTCACCGCGCTCATTGCGGTCGGCGACGAGGCTCTCGCCCACACGCCCGAGCTTCTTCCCGTTTTAAAAAAGGCGGGCGTTGTCGACAGCGGCGGCGTAGGCCTCATGACCATAATGCGCGGCTTCCTCGCGGCGGTATCGGGCGAGGACATCGGCACGGACGATATCCCCACCGACGCGCAGGCGCAGAAGAAGGAGCCCGAATTCGGCGACAACTCCGATATTATAAACCTCGATTTGGGCGAGATTGAGTTTGCATACTGCACCGAGTATTTCATCATCCACTTGAAGCAGATGACCACCCTCGCCGATATCGACAGGCTCAAGGAAAAACTCATGCAGATAGGCGACAGCGTAATCTGCATAGGCGATTTGGAGCTCGTAAAAGTCCACGTCCACACCAACACCCCCGGCATAGCGCTTTCGTATGCTCTCGAGCTCGGCGAACTCGACAGGATAAAGATAGAGAACATGCTCGAGGAGAACCGCCAGCTCAAAGCAAAGCTCGAGGCGGAGAAGAAGGAGATGGGCATGCTCGCCATCTGCTCGGGCGAGGGCCTTGCCGAAATTTTCAAAGATTTGATGTGCGACAGGGTTATAGAGGGCGGACAGACGATGAACCCTTCCGCGCAGGACATCGCCAGCGTGGTTCAGAAGATAAACGCGGCAAACGTGTTCGTCTTCCCCAACAACTCGAATATAATTCTTGCGGCCGAACAGGCGAAAGACCTCGTCACAAACCGCACGATTCACGTTATACCCACCAAAAACGTGCCCCAGGGCTTTGCCGCGGCGCTTGCGTTCAATCCCGAGGCGTCGGTGCCCGTAAACAAGACCAACATGACCCACGCGATAGACAACGTAACGTCGGGCATGGTCACCTACGCCGTGCGCAACACCACGATGAACGGCTTCAAGTTAAAGACGGGCGACTTCATCGCGCTCGACAATAAAAAGATTCTCGCCAAGGGCGCTACCGTCGAGGAGACCACGATAAAGCTGATAGAGGCTTTAAAGACCGACGACCACGAGATGATAACTCTCTACTACGGCGAAGGGGTAAAGGAAGAGGAGGCCGAGGCGCTCGCCGCCAAAGTCGCCGAAAAGTTCCCCGAGTGCGACGTCGATTTCCATTACGGCGGGCAGCCTGTTTACTATTACATGGTATCGCTTGAATGACAAGACGACAGTAATTCGTTCCGCTCGGCTTCATATTTGCGTCGCATTACATTGTCGCTGTTACGGGTGTGTTCAGTCATTTACTTCTTAGTAAACTCCTTCGCACCTTCCGCCAGCTCCGCGTACTGCTCGCAACTCTGAACCCGCTATTGGCAGGGGAGGAATTAAAGGAGGGGTTTTGACTCGCACCTCTTTGTCATTTCGACCGAGCGAAGCGAGTGGAGAAATCTCGAGCAAAGCGACGACCAAAGAGTGAGATTTCTCCGTTCCGCCTGCGGCTCCAGTCGAAATGACGGATGTTAATTTATAAACCGTATAATTGAACATAATTTTTCAGGGGGAAAGAGTATTCTTTCCCCGTTTGCATATATTTGCGCCATCTGGCGCGGCAATAGTGGTGGAAAATGAAGCTTACTGAACTCAAATATATCTCCGAAAAGAGGGAGAAAGATTTTAATAAACTCGGCGTTTATACCTGCGAGGACCTCGTGCGGCTTTATCCCCGCGACTTTCTGGATTTGACCCGCGTATCTTCGATAACCGAGGTCGAACACAACTCGCAGGCGCTCGTCGCGTGCGAGGTTTTAAACGCCGAATTCAACCGCTTTTCGCGCCGCCCGTACGTAAAGGCGCTCTGCCAGCAGAACGGCTGTATTTTTACGGCAATCTGGTTCAACCAGCCGTACGTGCTCCAGAAATTGAAGCCGGGCGAATACCTCTTTTACGGCCGCGTGCAGAACAGGTACGGCATGGGCGCCTCCATGGTTAACCCCTCGTTCGAGCCAGCCGATAAAAACAAAAATTTAAAGGGCATAATTCCCGTCTATCCGCTCGCGGGTTCGCTCACGCAGAAGGTCGTGCGCGACGCCGTGCGGCAGGCGCTCGCAAAGGTCGTGCCATCGACTCTCATTCCCGAGCCTCTCCGCCGCAAATTCGCCCTTCCGCCCCTTTCCGAAAGTTACAGGCGCATACACGCGCCGACCTCGCAGGACGATATAAAAAAGGCTTCGGCGCGCATCGCGCTCGAGGAATATTTTTTGCTTATATCTGCCTTCCGCGTCATAAAGGGGTACGGCGACAGGGTGCGCCTCAACGGCTATGCCGTTACCGAGAGGGAGGTGGCGGACTTTATCGCGCGCTTCCCGTTCACGTTCACCGCGGGTCAGCTTGCCGCCGTGCGCGAAATTTACGACAATCTACATTCCCCCTCGCAGCTCAACAGGCTGTTGCAGGGCGACGTGGGCAGCGGCAAAACGGCCGTCGCGCTCACGGGTATGTTCATGGCGGTAAAGTCGGGCTATCAGACGGCCATGCTCGCCCCCACCGAAGTGCTCGCCCGCCAGAACTTTGCGCTCATTCAGCGGTATTTCCCCGAATATAACTGCGCCCTGCTCGTCGGTTCCACGCCTGCCGCCGAAAAGCGCGCCATAAAAGCTTCGCTCAAAAAGGGCGAAACCGATATAATCTGCGGCACGCACGCCGTCATTCAGAAGGACGTGATTTTTAAAAATCTGGCGTTTGTCGTGTGCGACGAGCAGCAGCGTTTCGGAGTGGCGCAGCGCGCATCTCTTTCGGATAAGGGTGAGGGGTGCGACGTGCTGATAATGTCGGCAACGCCCATTCCGCGCACGCTTTCGCTCATATTCTACGGCGATTTGGACATAACCACCATAAAGGACAAGCCCGCATCGCGGCAGGAGATATCTACCTCGATAATCCCCGCAAGCAAATACGAAGATATGCTGAGATACATCGCCGAACAGGCGCGCGCGGGCAGGCAGAGCTACTTCGTTTGCCCCAAAATAGAGGGCGACGACGAGGGCACTGTGATGTCGGTCACCGAACTTTATGAGGAGCTCAAAGGCAAAATGCGCGGCGTGCGCCTCGCGCTTTTGCACGGCAAGATGAAGGAGGCGGAAAAGAACGCCGTCATGGCGGCTTTCAAGGCGCACGAATACGACTGCCTCGTATCCACCACGGTAATAGAGGTGGGCGTCGACGTGCCCAACGCCACCGTAATGGTGATATACAACGCCGAGCGCTTCGGGCTCTCCCAGCTCCACCAGCTTCGCGGGCGCGTTGGCAGGGGCGCCGAAAAGAGCTACTGTTTCCTTCTGATGGGCTCCGATACGCCTCAGGCGCGCGAGCGGCTCTCCGTAATAAAGAACAATTCCGACGGCTTCAAAATAGCCGAGGCCGATTTGGAGCTGAGGGGAGGCGGCGATTTTATGGGCACCCGCCAGAGCGGGCGCGTGCTCACCGAAATAAAAAATTTAAAGTTCCCCGCAAGCGTGATATTCACGGCAAAGGCGATATCCGACGAGGCGTTTTCGGGAGGGTACGAAATTTCCGCGCTCCGTCAAGCGGCGCTCGAAAAATATAAGAGCCTTGAAAACGTAGTGCTGAACTGAGCGGGTTCACGAAAATATAATCGTAGGCGGCGGGCGCAATTTTGCGCCCGCCGCTTTACTTTACCACAATAAAGCGATTGACAACGCATGGCGCTGTATGCTATAATTAAACCGTTTATTACAATTTTGTGAGGTTAATAGTATGGAAAACGTCGGCAATCTTCAATCATTCCGCAAGGGGGTAAAAATACTCGACGCAACCCTGCGCGACGGCGGCATAGTAAATTCGTTCTACTTCAAAGACGACTTCGTAAAGGCGCTCTATCAGGCAAACGTCGCCGCGGGCGTGGATATAATGGAGTTCGGCTACAAGGTATCCAAAAAGATGTTCGATACCACCAAATTCGGCAAGTGGAAGTTCTGCGACGAAGAGGATATCCGCGCAATCGTCGGCGAAAATAAGACCGATATGCTTATAAGCGTAATGTCCGACGTGGGCAGGGTCGAGCTGAAGGAAGAGGTCATTCCCAAAAAGGAATCGGTGATAGACATGTACCGCGTTGCCACCTACGTTCACCAGGTGCCCACCGCGATTGAGATGATTGAGTACTGCGCCAAAATGGGCTACAAAACGAGCTGCAACGTAATGGCGATTTCCAAGGTGCAGGAGAGCAGCTTAAAGCAGGCGCTCGAAATAATCGCGCAGTCGCCCGCCGATATAATGGTCATTGTAGACAGCTACGGCGCGCTCTACCCCGAACAGATTCGTCCCGTCTGCGATACTTATTTAGAGGTTGCCGCAAAGTACGGCAAGCAGGTCGGCATACACGCGCACAATAACCAGCAGTTAGCGTTTGCAAATACGATAGAGGCGTGCGCCAAGGGCGTAAACTACCTCGACGGCACCGTCTGCGGCATGGGACGCGGCGCGGGCAACGCCTACACCGAAGCCCTTCTCGGTTTTCTCAAAAACCCCAAATACAAAATGGAACCCGTGTTAAAGTTCATACGCGAGTATATGAATCCCCTTTCAAAGGAAGTAAAGTGGGGTTACGACACGGCGTATCTCTTGACGGGCATATACAACGTTCACCCCTACGCGGCGATAGATTTTATAAAGGCGAACCGCGAGGATTATGAGCAGTTTATACAGGAGATAATGGGCGTAGACTAAAAAGTTCACAAAAATGCCGCGCTGGCCGAGCGCGGCATTTTTCGTGAGGCGGAGAAACCAAGTTTCTCTTCGCGCGACTTCTTAAGGCCCTCAATTATATAGTCGCGCGAATTCACTTCCGGTGAGCCTGCTGCCGCAGCAAATAGGGTCGCGCGTAAGCGGCGAACTAAATTCGCCTTGCGCACAGTTATTTATTTTTTTAAAATAATTCCGCAATAAAGCCTCCTTTGTGTAAAGGGAGGTGGCACGGCGGAATATTATGCAGCCGTGGCGGAGGGATTGTCTTCTGCTTCTCCAAAGATATTAACTATATAGGGCGTTGTTTTTATCCCTGCTTGCGCATAATATTAATTTTAAAACAGCCGCCCGCGCGCAAAAATTGCGCGCGGGCGGCGTTTATTTATAAAACGCCTGTTCGCGCGCGTGCGCGATACTATATGTAGTATATTATTTAGTGCGAAGGGCATAATTAAATAAAGTTTGTTCAATTCGGTTGACAAACTTTAAATCGTTTGTTAAAATAGCTCTTGCTGTTATAGTCAAATTGGGTCGTTATGCTTATAACGACCTTTAAACAGTGTTTTATACAAGCCTTTTTCTCCGCATACATTAAGGGGTGGTGCGGGTTAAAAGATATATTCCACAGGCTGACAAAAGCCGAGTAAAACAAGGAGGAAACAAATGCCTACAATCAACCAGCTTATAAAGCACGGCAGAGAAAAGCAGGTTTACAAGTCCAAGTCACCCATACTTGACAACTGCCCCCAGAAGCGCGGCGTGTGCCTTTCGGTTACCACCACGACTCCTAAAAAGCCTAACTCTGCTATAAGAAAGATTGCCAGGGTGCGCCTTACCAACAAGCAGGAAGGTACCGTTTACATTCCCGGCGAAGGTCACAACCTTCAGGAGCACTCTTCCGTTCTTATCCGCGGCGGCAGGGTTAAAGACCTTCCCGGCGTGCGCTACCACATCATTCGCGGCGCTCTGGATACGGCGGGCGTTGCAAAACGCAAAAAGGCTCGTTCGCGCTACGGCGCCAAGAAGCCCAAGGCTTAATTTTTAAAAACTTAAACACAATAACGTCATACCCTACTTGTTTTCGGAATATATCTTCCCCTTAACCGATAAGAGTAGGCAGTATTCGCCGCGTGCCTTAAAATTTAAGGTAAACGGGCGGAGAAGGTTTGCTACCACCAGAATGTTCGCGAAAAATCTTTTGCATTCTGCAAAATCTTTTTCCGTGAGGTAAGCGGTTTAGTTCTTAAAAAAATAATGCCGAAAAAAGAGCAGCAGGGTTTCCCTGCGATACCTCTTTTTACGACTTACCGTAAAAATCACGGCAAAGATTTTTGCTTAGCAAAAAGATTTGCGTGAATAGCTATGTGGCAAGCAATAGCTTATTTAGAGTTTGAAATACCAAATTCAGGCTCACCCCAAACCGAATAAATAAAAGGAGAAAAGTTATGCCCAGAAGAGGTAACGTCCCCAAGAGGGACGTGCTGCCCGATCCCGTGTACAATTCAAAGGTTGTAACAAAGCTTATCAACCAGATTATGTACGACGGCAACAAGGGAACGGCGCAGAACATAGTTTATGACGCGTTCAAAATTATGTCTGAAAAACTCGGACAGGACGCAATGGATATATTCAATCAGGCCATGAACAACATCATGCCCGTATTGGAAGTTAAGGCAAGGCGCGTAGGCGGCGCCAACTATCAGGTGCCTATCGAAATCAGGCCCGAAAGAAGGCAGACCCTCGCCATCCGCTGGCTTGTTATCAACACCCGCAAGCGCTCCGAGCGCGGCATGAGCGCAAAGCTCGCGGCCGAACTTATGGACGCTTTCAACAACACCGGCGGCACCGTTAAGAAGAAGGAAGATACGCACAGGATGGCAGAGGCCAACAAGGCGTTCGCTCACTTCAGGTTCTGATAGGGTCTACGGGAGCAATATATGGCAAGAGAATACGATTTACTTCACACCCGCAATATAGGTATAATGGCCCACATCGACGCCGGCAAAACGACGACGACCGAGCGTATCCTCTATTACACGGGTATCAACCATAAAATCGGCGAAACGCACGACGGTACCGCAACCATGGACTGGATGGTGCAGGAGCAGGAGCGCGGCATAACCATTACTTCCGCCGCAACCACCTGCCACTGGACGCGCTCAGGCCAGACCAAGGCCGACGAGTGCCGCATAAACATCATCGACACCCCGGGACACGTTGACTTCACCGTAGAAGTTGAGCGTTCGCTCCGCGTTCTCGACGGCGCAATCGCAACCTTCTGCGCGAAGGGCGGCGTTGAGCCCCAGTCCGAGACCGTATGGCGCCAGGCGGACAAGTATAAGGTTCCCCGCATCGCGTACGTCAACAAGATGGACATCAACGGCGCAAACTTCGAGCGCGCCGTAAAGATGATGAGGGAGAGGCTCTCCGCCAACCCCGTTCCCATCGAACTTCCCATCGGCAAAGAAGCTACTTTCCGCGGAATAGTCGACCTCATCGAAATGAACGCCGAGATATACGATTCCGACGACGGCAAGCAGTATCATAAGGACGAAATTCCCGCCGATATGCAGGCCGAGGCGGAAGAGATGCACATGAAGGTCATGGAGGCGGCTGCCGAGGGCGACGACGAGCTCATGGAGAAATTCTTAGAGACCATGGAGCTCACCCCCGACGAGATAAGAAAGGGTCTCCGCAAGGCGACCATCGCCATGAAGTGCACGCCCGTTCTCTGCGGTTCGTCCTACAAGAACAAGGGCGTTCAGATGCTTCTCGACGCCGTTATCGACTACCTTCCCTCCCCCGTAGACGTAGACCACGTAAAGGGTATCAACCCCAAGACGGGCGAAGAGGAAGAGCGCAAAACGGACGATAACGAGCCTTTCTCGGGACTTGCGTTCAAGATTGCCACCGACCCGTTCGTCGGCAGGCTTGCATATTTCAGAGCTTACTCGGGCGTGCTCGAGAGCGGCTCGTATGTATATAACTCCACCAAGGGCAAGAGGGAGCGCGTCGGCCGTCTCGTTCAGATGCACGCCAATACGCGTACCGAAATTCCCAAGGTTTACTCGGGCGATATCTGCGCGATAGTCGGACTCAAAGACACGACCACGGGCGATACGCTCTGCGACGAAGCTCATCCCATAGTTCTCGAACAGATGACCTTCTCCGACCCCGTTATCCAGCTCTCGATAGAGCCCAAGACCAAAGCAGGTCAGGAAAAGATGACGATGGCGCTCATCAAGCTTGCCGAAGAAGACCCCACGTTCAAGACATATACCGACCAGGAGACCGGCCAGACGATTATCGCCGGCATGGGCGAACTTCACCTCGACATCATTGTCGACAGACTTCTGCGCGAATTCAAGGTAGAGGCAAACGTGGGCGCTCCCCAGGTTGCTTACCGCGAAACCTTCAAGCAGGCAGTCGACGCCGAAGGTCTCTACAAGAGGCAGTCGGGTGGTAAAGGTCAGTACGGTCACTGCAAAATTCACCTCATTCCCGGCGAACCCGGTTCGGGCTACGTGTTCGAAGACCTCACCGTCGGCGGCTCTATTCCCAAGGAATATATCCCCGCAATCGACAAGGGTATTCAGGGCGCGGCAAAGAACGGTTTCCTTGCAGGCTATGAAGTGGTTGACTTCAAAGTACAGGTTTACGACGGAAGCTATCACGAGGTCGACTCCTCCGAAATGGCGTTCCAGATTGCAGGCTCCATGGCGTTCAAGAACGGTATGGAAAAGGCAAAGGCAGTCCTTCTCGAGCCGATAATGAAGGTAGAGGTCATCACCCCCGACGATTACTTCGGCGATATCATGGGCAACGTAACCTCCCGCCGCGGTACGATAGTTTCCACCGACGACAGGGCGGGCGCAAAGGTTGTCGACGCGGAAGTTCCCCTTTCGGAGATGTTCGGCTATGCCACCGACCTTCGTTCGCGCACGCAGGGCCGCGGCCAGTTCACGATGCAGTTCGACCATTATGCCGAAGTGCCTAAGTCGGTTGCCGAAAAGGTAATCGGCGAGCGCGCGAAGCGCAACAACTAAATTTATCCCCTGTACCGCCGCTTTTGGCGGTACAGGCATAAAAATTTTTTAATACAAGCCTTTATTTGATTGTATTTTTAAAATTTTTAATATATAATGTTAAATGTGACTTCGAGCAAGTTACAAAGTTTTGCAGCAAATTGAAATGATAGATAGCTGCGCAGCCCGCACTTTACGGGCAAAAGTTATCGTTTAAATAATAATAAGGAGAAAACAAAAATGGCAAAGGCTAAGTACGACAACAGCAAGCCCCACGTTAACATCGGCACCATCGGCCA
>DVFR01000015.1 GCA_018713165.1 Candidatus Coproplasma stercoravium
CCCCACCCGAAACAAGCCAAAGGTTTGTTTCGGGTGGGGTTTTTCTTGGTGTGAGGGATGGTGGATTCGAGGGGAGGCAAGCAATCCGCAAGATTGCGCAGGTCGGAGGTTTCGACCGACGACTTGACAGCCCTCGGCTTGGGCTGTCAACCGTGCGCGTCCGCTCAAGGCGCGAATCCACCCCCTCCCACCACGCAAAAAGCACTGACTTTCGTCAGTGCTTTTTGTGTTCGTGTCGGGAGGGGGGTGTTTCAAGAGCCCACAGGGCGAGCTTTGGCGCGTAGCGACAAGCCCTGCGGAGGGCTCCCGCTTGCGGGAAACCGCAGTAAACACCCCCCTCCCATGCTTTTAACATTATTATAATACAAAAATTATCTTATCTTGAACATCTCATCTATAATCAATTTTTAACGAAACAGGATTTAATACCGTAACCGGAAGCCCCCTTTCAAACGCATACTTAACCGTGTTTCCGGTTCCGCTTCCCGACCCGTTCCAAACCGCAATCACACAGTCGGAGTGCTCAACCATATATAAATTACGTTTGTTCATACAATCTTTTGTGTATTTCTCTTGCAACAAAACTATATTTGAACACCGAGCCAGAATTGCGTTATACCTGATAACGTCACTTTTACGCCATCTGATTGTCTGTTCCCGACACTGCACTACGGCTGTAAGCGAAATACCGTTGTATTTTCTTCCAAAATCAATTACAATCTCCGCCGCAAAACAATCTATTCCGAGTGCCATTCCCGTTAAAAATTGAATAACTCCGTATTTTTCAATCTTTTCGCGAATCAGTATTTCAAATTTTTTCTTTAACGCAATACAGCGTTTATCATTCTCATTAAATCCGAACGGAAGATTTTGCAACCGATGCCCCGTAAACATACATACAGACATAATTATCCCCTTTCATATTACCCATATACGGGTAATACAATTTAATTTTATTATCAACGCGTAAAAATGTCAACGGTTTTACCCGTATTCGGGTAAAACTGCTTTTTTATCCTGTTATTATACTAACCGAATACGGGTAATAATGGGATATGATATGGAATATGCCGAAATAATTGTAAAACATATCAGTCAGCTTTGCCAAAAGAAGGGTTATTCTGTCAACAAACTGGCAAGCCTGAGCGGCGTTAAACAATCAACGCTCGACAATATAATGCGCGGACTTACGAAAAATCCGGGCATAATTACTTTACACAAAATTGCAAACGCCTTTAATATGACGCTTGCCGAATTTTTGGACTTTGACGAACTTAACCTATACAGCTTTGAGGACGGCAACGACGACGATTAGCCCGTAAACGGAAATAAATACGGAATAAGCCGAACGGTTCGGGAGAAAATGCAATGCGCGGAATAATTTTACGCGAACTTGAAAAAATTGAAGAGCAGGAAAACGTTAAAATTTTGCATTGCGTGGAGTCGGGCAGCAGGGCGTGGGGCTTTGAATCGCCCGACAGCGACTACGACGTGCGCTTTATTTACGCGCATACTCCCGATTTTTACTTAAAGCTTGAAAGAGTCCGCGACGTCATCGAATGGAAGCTCGACGACGTGCTCGACATAAACGGCTGGGACATTGCAAAAACCCTGCGGTTGTTGCACGCCTCAAACCCTACCCTGTTTGAGTGGAGCTCATCGCCCGTGGTTTACCGCACGAGCGCGCAATGGGCGGAAGTTGCAAAAATACAGAACGACTACTTTTTAAAAAAGAACGGACTGCACCACTACCTGCACATGGCGGAGGGAAACTACCGCGAATACCTCACGGGCGAGCGGGTTAAGCTTAAAAAATACTTTTACGTGCTCCGCCCCATTCTTGCCTGTCTGTGGATACTTGAAAGAGGCACTCCACCTCCCGTCAGATTTGACGAGCTGTGCAAAAACTGCCTTGAAAAGGAACTCGTGCCGCAGATTGAAAAACTGCTCGCCATAAAGACCCTAACGCCCGAATACGGGTTGATTGAGAGAAACGACGAGCTGAACGGCTACATAGAGCGCAACTTGTGCGCGATAAAGGAACGGATAAACTCGCTCGAAGAACAGCCCGAGCGCGGCTGGGAAGAGCTTGATTGCATTTTTAAAAGAATTATATGCGGCGGCGGTGCCGCGCAATAGAAGTTATGACAATATATAAGAGAGAAGCCCTGCGGCGCGCAAATTCTGCGCGCCGCAGGGCTTTTCTAACAGTTATGCTTTTATAAAATATATGCTGCTATACATCACATGCGGCGAAATAAGCTTGATATATGCCGCGCGGAGTGGTATAGTTTTGTTGTAAAAAAATTTTAAGGTGTACAAATGAACTCTGCTCTGCATGCCCTGTTGGACGAATACATAAAAGATTTTACAGATAAAAAGGACGAACCGTTTATCGTCCCCCATTCGTTGCCCGTGGCGTGGGAAGGAAACTCCGATAAATACTTCTCTTCGCAAATAAAAATTGTCACGGCGGCGCTCGCCCCTTCTCCTTATGAATTCCCCGAGGCGCATGACGACGGAGCCTGCAAGAGATTTGCAGATAAAACTTTGAACGCAGACAAACTTTATGTATCGCTCGACAGATACTTTGAAACAAACCCCAACGACCTGTGGTTTATGCATTTTGAAAAGTGCCTGAACATGCTCGGCGCCGGTTACGGCGGCAAGATGGGCGAAGAGCAGCCGAATACTGCGATACACGTAAACACCTTTTCGGCAATGGCGACCGACCCCGCATTTGCAAGGTTAAGTTTGCACCAAAGGAACGCTATCGACCAGAGAAAATTGTTTGAAAAACTGCTCGGAATTCTTTCACCGGACATAGTTTTGATGTCGGTGAACAAGGAAGCGTTTTTTGAAACGTTCGGGCTTTACGGCGCGCAGACGATGTTTTACGAGAGGAGCAAAATTGAGGCTTACAGGACGGACTCAATGATTGCGGTTTACGGGAGAAACGTTAAGGGCACTCCCTTTTCGGTCGAGCGGGACTATCTCGAGGCAGGCTTTGCCGAAATAAAAAGAGCGTTGAGCGAAAAACCGATAGTATACATGATACAGCAATATAAAGGCGGTATATATTAAAAAGGTGCGGGCCTGTGCAGGCTCTGCACCTTTTACGTCTTTATATCTGCTCATATGCGCAAAAATAAGCGCGGCGCGGGAACAGCCGCGCCGCTTACTATATATTTCAATATATATCGCGGTCGACGGGGGCGTTGAAGAGAATTTCCGCCTCCGCACCCTTCGCGAACGAGAGTATCCACATGAGTTTTGCCACCGCCGCTTCGAGCGTCATGCACCTCGCTTCGAGCACCCTGCCGCATTCGCGCAGTTTTCTGCCGACGGCATACTTATCTATGGAGCTGCCCTCGTGCTCCGCCTGGGTGGTGAGCACCGCCGTTTTGCCCTTTTTTATAAAGCCCGCAAGGCGGTTGAAAAATGCGCCGTCTTCGTAGTAAGGCAGTCCGCCCGCGCCGAACGACTCAATCACGAGCCCGTCGCAGCGGTCGTCGAAGTAGTCAAAAATGTCTGCGCTCAGCCCCGGAATCATTTTGAGCACGAACACGTTCCTGTTCAGCTTGTGATAAAAAATCGGCTCGCCGACGGGCTTTTCGCCCTCTATAAAGTAGTACGGTCTGCCGTCGCGCATTACTGCAATGGCGGGAAAATCTATGCTGGCAAAGGCGTTGAAACTGCGGGTGCGCGTCTTTTTTGCGCGCGTGCCCAAAATAACGCTGCCGTCAAAAACTATGCGCACGCCGTACGCGCGCTCGTCGGCGCAGAACAAAAACGCGTCGGCAAGGTTGCGGCGGGCGTCGGTATCGCGCGAATAAACAGATTTTTGCGAGCCCGTTAAAACTATCGGCTTGCGGCTGCCCTGAATGAGGTAGGAGAGCGCCGCGGCGGTATATGCCATCGTGTCGGTGCCGTGGGTTACGACAAAGCCGTCGTACAGGTTGTAGTTGTCCTCTATAATCTCTGCAATTTTCAGCCAGTGGGGCGCGTAGACGTTGGTGCTGTCGAGATTAAACGGCTGGACTGCCGTCACATCGCATACGCTAGCCACTTCGGGCACGCACGAAAGGAGCTCTTCGGAAGAGATTACGGGGGCGAGCCCCTCCCCCGTCTCCTTGGAGGCGATTGTGCCGCCCGTGGCTATCATTAATATCCGCTTCATAAAAAATACCTTATATTTAATTTAAAAATAAAATTGATGCAGGAATATGCCGCAACGAACGCGTAATTTATTTAAAAATTACACCGAAAATTTACATATTTTAAAGAGCACGAAAAACAGAATCATGCCGTTCCCGAAATTCCCCGCCGCCCGCAAAAAAATGCGGGCGGCGGGGAATTTTTATTTCAAAAATATTCGTTAGTTGCGGCATATATGCGGGTCAATTTAAAAACCAGACAAAAAATTATTTGCCGCCGAAGAGCTCGTCGTATGAGGGCATCGCGGGAATTGCGCCGAAGCGGCTTACGCACAGCCCCGCCGCGCGGTTTGCCGTTCTGAGATAAATTTCGAGCTCATCTGCGCACTCGCCGAGTTTGCCGCGCACGACGTCGTCGCGCAGAAGCTGAAACAAAATAGTGCCCGTGAAACAATCGCCCGCGCCCGTTGAATCGACGCAGTTCACTTTTTCCGCGGGGACGGAATACGTTTTGCCGCCTGCGGTATATACCGTGGCGCCGCGCCCGCCGCGCGTTACGAAAATAAGCTTTACCTCGCCGCGGAACATAAACTTAACCGCCTGTTCCTCGTCGGCGGTGCCAGCTATCGCAAACAGCTCGTCCTCGCTGAGCTTTAAAACGTCGGCATTGGGCAAAAAGGCGTTTACCGAAGAGAGAAGTTCTTCGCCGCTGCGCCAGAGATTGAAGCGGAGATTGGGGTCGAAACTTATCGTCGCGCCCGCCATTCTCGCGCGCTGGATTGCCATGGTATGCGCCTTGCGCACGGGGTAATCGACCAAATCGACGCTGCCGAAATGGAGAATGTCGCCCTTTTCGAAGGGCACGTCCTCGACGTCAGATTCGAAGAGAAGCATATCCGCCGAAGGGTTGCGGTAGAAGGTGAAAGAGCGTTCCCCTTCCGTAAGCGTGACAAACGCGAGAGCCGTGTTTGCAGCGCGGGTGCGCGAGATGTAGCCTACGTCGACCCCCTCTCCCTTTAAGGTGTTTATGAGATAGTCGCCGAACATATCCTCGCCGAGTTTTGAGACGAGAGCGGAATTTGCGCCGAGTTTTGCGGCGCATACGGCAACGTTTGCAGGCGCGCCGCCCGCATTGCGGGCATACCTGCCCTCGCCGCAAGGGGTGAAATCTATGAGGGCTTCGCCTATGGTGTAGAGTTTATGCAAGGTCTGCCTCCGTATAAAATTTTTATCCGAAATTTAAAGGGCGCGCAAAATAATGCGCGCCCGTAAAATACAGCGTAATTATTCTGAATATCAGACGAGCGCCACGATGACGGCAATTATTGCGCCGATGCACGCGAGTGCGCCCAAAACGGGTACGCAGCAGCCGACATACCTTCTTCTGCGGGGTCTGCCATAGGGTCTGCCGTACGGTCTTCTGGGGCCTCTGGGCGGGGGCGGCGGCGGAGCATGATGCCCCATGGGGCCGCCGGGGCCGCGACCGGGCCTGGGAGCCCTGCCAACGCGGGGCGAACGAGGCCCTCTGGGCGGAGCCGCCCTGAATCCTCTTCCACGCATAACTTTTTCCTCCTTACACAGCTGCATGCAGTGCGTGCGGCGCACACACCGTGCGTAAATTATTTTACATTACGTATTATATCACCGACCGACAGGCGTTGTCAAATTTTATAAGCAGGAGAATAGACGCGCGCCGGACAGCGCGGATGTTTTTGACATAACTATTTGCGCCGCCGTTTGCCCGATGAAAAATACGGCAGACAAACGGGGTTGCACATTACGGCAGACAAATCAGGTTTACACGACCGCCGCGCGGCGTATGGCCGCGCGGCGGTCGTTTTTATATGTTCCGGGAGGATATTTGTGTGAACGTATATTGTTATATTTTACAGCGCGCATCTTTGAGCGGCGCGTTTTCAGCCGAGCTTGTTATACTCCTCGTCGGAGACGGGCTCGCACCATTCGTTGGAAGAGCCCTCTGCGGGAACTTCGACCGCAAGGTGAGCAAACCAACTGTTCTTCGCCGCGCCATGCCAGTGCTTTACCTCGGGAGGAATATTTACGACGTCGCCCGCGTGCAGTTTCTGCGCGGGTTTGCCCCACTCCTGATACCAGCCTTCGCCGCCCGTTACGAGCAGTATCTGCCCGCCCTTGTGGTGAATGTGCCAGTTGTTGCGGCAGGCGGGCTCGAAAACCACGTTGCCGATGGGCACGCGCTCGGTGGTAAGCATTTTGAGGTAGCTGTTGCCGATGAAGTACTTTGCAAACGCAGTGTTGAGTTCGCCGACGGGGAAAACGGCTCCGCCGCCGAGGTCTTTTGCCATCTTTTCTTTATCCATATTATACTCCTTTTAAATTTTTTGCAAAATTATATTGTTATTTGTTGCATGTTGCGCCACGCAATGCGGCGCTCAGTTTCCGAATACCTTTTTTGCTTCCGCCATATTCTTTATGACGGGTACGCCGAACGGGCAGCGCTTTTCACACGCGCCGCAGGCTATGCAGTCGCCACCCTTGGAAGGCAATGCGGCGTAGTGTTCGCGCACCGTTTCGGGTACGGCGCCCTGCGCCTTTGCAAGGTTCAAAAATTTGGTTACGGTGGCAACGTCTATCCCCTTGGGACAGGGCGCGCAGTGACCGCAATACATGCAGTGCCCCTGCCAGCTTATTTTGGGGAAAGTGGCGAACACCGCGGCGTAGTCGCGCTCTTCGTCGGTCGCGCTCTCGTACGCTAGCGAAGCTTTGAGCTCCGATTCGGAGTGCACACCGCTCATAACGCAGGCGACAGCGGGGCGCGTGAGCGCATAGTGAATGCACTGCGCAGGCGTGAGCGCCTTGCCCGCGGGGGAATTGTCGGTTAAAAGGTCGCCGCCGCCGAAAACCTTCATGACGTCTATTCCGACGCCGAGGCGCTGGCAGGTTTCGTACAGCCGTTCGCGCACCGGGTCGATATTGAACAGCGGCTTTGAATAGCTTTCGTCCGCCCACAGCTCGTTGCAGTCCTCGCCGCCGGGCAACAGGTCGTAACAGGGGTTTATCGAAAACATCAGAACTTCGATAATTCCGCTTTCGACGGCTTTAAGCGCGACTTCGGGATTGTGCGACGAGAGTCCGATGTGGCGGATAACGCCCTCCCTTTTGAGCTTTTGCGCAAAATCGGCGATTCCGCCAGAGGCTATTTTATCCCATAGGGCGACGCTGTCGACATAGTGAATCATTCCGACGTCGAGATAGTCGGTGCCGAGATTTTTAAGTGAAAGATAAAAACTTTCTTTAACCTCTTTTAAATTGCGCGTGGCGCGGTACTGCCCGTTGCTCCACGCCGTGCACATGTGAGATTGAAGAACAAATTCGTGCCTTCCGGATTTTATCGCCGAACCGACGAGCCGTTGCAGGTCGGGATTCGGACTGTATAAGTCCATGCAGTTTATTCCGCCGTCGAAGGCGAGCGCAAACATATTGTCTGCCTCGGCCTTGGTTTTGCCGATAAAACCCTCGCACCCGAGCGCTATTTCGCCGACTTTAAGTCCCGTGTTTCCGAGATTGCGATAGTTCATAATACCCTCAGTATATTTATTGCAAAGTTTTATTTGATAATTTCAGTATATTTAAAAAGTTTTATTTGCAATATTAAGGGCGTAAATAATTTTATATAAAACCCTTTTACAATACGCCGCAATATTGACAACTTTTTAAAAAAGTTATATACTTATATTAAAGCTTGATTATATTATATAAGTTAAACTTTACTTCAAGTCAATAGTTTGAAAAAAATTTTTTAAAAAAAGATATGCGGCGGGGCTTTGAACTTGCAGCATGCGCCGCAAAAACCTTTTTTACGGAGAATAAAAATATGTTTTATACAGTTGGAGAAGCAGCGAAGATGCTGGGCGTTGCCTCCTCTACCCTGCGCTATTACGACAAGGAGGGGCTGCTGCCGTTTGTCGAGCGACTCTACGATAGGCGAGAGGCTTGAAATACTCGCCGCGCAGCGCGAGAGCGTTAAAACCCAGATTAGCGAACTTGAGCGGCACCTTAAAATGATTGACTACAAGGTGTGGTATTACGAAACGGCGCAAAAAGCCGGCACCACCACTGTTATGGATGACTATCCCGAAGAAGAAATCCCCGAACAATTCAGAGAGTTCAGGGCAAAAAAATACAGCAATTAAAAAAGTTGCCGTGCAAAAATCTTACGGTAACATCATTAAAGAAGAAGCGGCGCGCAATTTTTGCGCGCCGCTTCGTTTTTTATATAAAAAAGCGGTTAAAAGGGCTGATGAGTGGGCATATTTTACACGGAGGAATTATTATGAACCCTTTTAAAGAAAGGTGCAGAAGCCTTGAAAACAGCTTTTTACCGCTGAAAAAAATGTACCCCAAAAGCTACAACAAAGACAAAACTTCCCCCTACACAAAGACGCGCGTCATACTTATGAACGGCACCGAGTTCGAGTCGGCGTGGTTCATGCACCAGTTCGCGCGGCACTGCGACATACCCGAAATTAAACAGGCGCTCGCCGTAGTGCGCAGGCAGGAACAGCAACAGCAAAAGAGAATCAGTTGTTTGAAACCAATAAGCGAGAGCATTCTCGAAACGACGATAGGCTATGAACAGTTAGCCGTCGACCTCACCGCCACGCTCGTCATTCACGAAAAGGACGAAAACAATATTAAAGCGCTGAATTTTGCGCTTTTGGAGGACTTTGACCACCTCTACCGCTATGCAAACCTTTTGAAGATGGACAAGGGAATCGACGCCGACATGCTTGTGGGCAAGTTCACCGAAATTATGCCCGGGCGCCCCACCATCGCCGAGCACAGGTTCCCCGCGGACGAGGTTAAGCCGCACATAGACTGCAAAACCGCCGACCTTTACAGCAAACTTGTCGTAAACACCATAACCGCCGCAGAACAGCAGACGATGAACTATTATATGAACATCGCACAGTGGTACAAAAACGACTTGGGCAGAAAACTGTATGCCGAAATTGCCATGATTGAGGAGGCGCACGTAACGCAGTACGAGAGCCTGAAAGACCCCAACGCCACGTGGCTGGAAATGTGGGTGATGCACGAATACACCGAGTGCTGGCTGTATTACTCGCTGTTTGAGGACGAAACGGACGAAAACATAAAGCGGATATGGAACGAGCACTACAAGGCGGAAGTTTCGCACCTGAAAACGGCGGCGGCGCTGCTTAAAAAATACGAACACAAGACATACGAGGACGTTTTGGGCGGCGACGGGGAGTTCCCGCGCCTTTTAAAGCTCGGCTCGAACAAGGACTATGTGCGCAAAGTGCTGAAAGAGACGATTACGCTGACGATGAAGGACGAGGGCTATTCCGAGCTGAACAAGCTCCCCGACGACTACCGCTTTTTCACCTTCCAGGAAAAGTTTTTATCGGACGGGACAAAAACGCCTTCGCACCTCGTGATTGAAAAGGCCATAAGGACGATGGGCAAGGACTACCGCTACCAGGACGGCGAACACCCCGTGAAGAGCCTGCGCGACAGGACGTGCGACAATGTGAACGTGGGAAGGATAAAGTAAAACAGTCATTGCGGAATACGTAATGTATGCCGCAGGCGCGCGGGGCATGTTTGCCCCGCGCGCCTGCGGCATTTCTCCCTTTCGGTTCTTACACGGCCGGATGTTTCGGCTCCATTCGCTACGCTCATTCCGCTCAACATAACAGGGGGTAATAATTATACGCCATTCGTCAATCCCCATATAAAATGCCGCTATTGACTTGAACGCGGGCATATGATATAATGTCAGCAAAGGAGGGAAACCATGAACGATAACGGCAACAAAAATGAGAAGCACGAAAAGACCAAAAAGAAACTTAAAATTGCCGGCCCCATTATTGTGTTATGCGGATTAGTCCTGGCAATTATGGGCTTTGTTGATATGATAATCTCTACGCAGAACGGAGAAATGCCCTCACTGTTCTGGGGAATGATGGCAGGACTGCCTTTGCTCGGCATAGGCGGAATGGTTTGCGCTATGGGATACAGAAGAGAAGTTGCGAAATACATTAAAAACGAATCTGTACCCGTAATAAACGAGGCCGGCGAAGAAATCGCGCCCGCCGTAAGCGCGATTGCGAGAGCGGCAAAGAGCGAAAGCGGAGAAAATCTGTGCCCCCACTGCGGCAAGCCGAACGACGACGGGGCAAAATTTTGCCGCCACTGCGGCAATGAACTGCTTGTAACCTGCCCCGCGTGCGGAGAAAAGGTAAAACACGGCGAATTCTGCGACAAGTGCGGAGCAAAACTCGATTAAATTTTTGGGTTATATTAAATTCCCCCGCACATATGCCGCAATTAACGAACTTTTTAATTGAGCAAAAATATATAAGCCGCCCGCAGCTTTTTGCTGCGGGCGGCTTAAATTATGCGGTACAAAATTGTTTAAGCTCAGTCCGTCATACATTCCGCCATAAGCTTTACAGCAAACCTGAAACCGAGTTTAAAAAACATTTCCGACTCCCCTGCGTTACTCTCGTCGAAACATTCGCACAGCTTTTTAAAATCACAGAGCTGCTCTCCGCGAAGATTTGCGGAGAGTTTTTCGTAGAGCGCGGCAAGGCTATCGAGATTGCGCGCATACCCTTTACTGAAAGTGTAGTTCCCCTCCTGTCCGAGAATTTCAAAAAGCCTTCTAAGCGCAGAATCTTTCATAATCTTTATCCTCCGTATTTTTATTATATATGTAACAATTGGTACAGGTCAAGCAAATTTGTCATATTTGTAGTAATATTTTTTTATGGAGATATTTGCAGAGAGATTAAAAGAATTAAGAATCGAGAGAGGTCTTTCGCAGAGCGAACTTGCCAGACGAACAGGACTTTCGCGTATTGCAATAAATCACTGGGAGCACTGTAACAGAGTTCCTATGGCAACCGCCATTATTATACTCGCCAAATTTTTCGGCGTTAGCGCCGATTATCTGCTTGGTTTGGAAGATTAATTCCGTATCGCCGGTCCGTCAGCATACTGTCATTTCGACCGAACGAAGTGAGCGGAGAAATCTCAAAGCCGCCTGCCGTATGCCGCCTCACGGCGAGATTTTTCTGCCGTTTCACTTCGGAACCCTCGGCAGGGCAGCGCTTCGCTCGCGCGACTATGCTCAAAATGACAAAGAGAGAAAAGTCGGAATAACAGAGAGAAGAATCCCCCTTTACACAAGGGGGGCTCGGGACAGTCTATTTCTGACCACCTCGGGCTATACGAGGGGTTTTTCTTTACATAAAAAAATGCGCGGGCGCAAATTTGCGCCCGCGCATTTTACTTAATAACGGATTTAACTTGATAACTGCTTTTCACTCAGTAGCGTTTTTGATATCAGCATTGCTTTATAAACAATGCCTGCCGCTATTATAAAGATTCGTGAATGGTACGCGAGATTACGTCGTCCTGCTGCTCCTTGGTGAGCTTGTTGAAGTTCACCGCATAGCCCGATACCCTCACCGTAAGCTGGGGGTATTTTTCGGGGTGAGCCTGCGCGTCGAGAAGAGTGTCGCGGTTGAATACGTTTACGTTGAGGTGGTGTCCGCCGTCTTCTACGTATGCGTCTATCATATTTACAAGGTTGTCTACTCTGTCAGATTTCTGAGCCATAATATTACTCCTTTTTATTTTTTGAATGTTTTTTAATATCCGTACAGTGCCGCAACTGCGTCTCCGCCTTTGAGATATATCAGAACAATCCCCCCTTTGTGTCTTGCGCGGCGTGCGGTGTATAAACCGCCGCGCGGCGGTCACCGTTCGCGCCTGACATTTGCGCTCACTCATCTCGCTACGGCACGCAAAGCGGATATCCGCTTTGCTATGAAATGCCTTGCTCGTCCCCCTTTACACAAGGGGGGCTCGGGTAGGGCATCCCACTTTACACACGGGGCTCGGGTAGGAGTTCCTCCTTTACACAAGGGGGGCAAGATATGAGGGTGCTTCCCTTTACAAAAGGGGGCCACGACAAAAACGCGTTGATTGCGGCATATATGCGGGGCAATCAGTTTTTGCCGAGAGAATTGGGCGTTACGGAGAAGGTATTCGAGATACCGTCGCGCGAGTACTCGTACGGCAGTTTTGCAACCGATTCGAGCGAGGCGAGCGCGCCGTTTTTGTCGCGTCCGTGCATGGGGTTGGCGCCCGGTGCGAGGGGCTGACCTGCCCTTCTGCCGTCGGGCGTGTTGCCCGTGTTTTTGCCGTAAACGACGTTCGAGGTTATGGTGAGCACCGACATGGTGGGTTCGCTGTCGCGGTAGGTGGTGTGGCTCTTTATCTTGGTCATAAAGGTCTTTACCAGCCATACGGCGAGTTTATCTACCCTGTCGTCGTTGTTGCCGTATTTGGGATAGTCGCCCTCTATCTTAAAGTCGGTTATTATGCCGTCGTCGTTGCGGACGGGGTAAACTTTAGCGTACTTTATAGCCGAGAGCGAGTCTGCCGCGCACGAGAGTCCCGCCACGCCCGTTGCGAAGAAACGGTGCACCTTTGTGTCGTGCAGTGCCATTTCGAGCGCCTCGTAGCAGTATTTATCGTGCATGTAGTGAATTACGTTGAGCGTGTTTACGTAAAGTCCCGCAAGCCAGTCCATCATCTGTTCGAGCTTTGCCATTACGTCGTCGAAGTCGAGGGCGCCGTCGCCGAGCACAGGCATGAAGCGGGGCGAAACCTGCAAGGGCTTGCCCGTCGCCTTATCCTTTAAAAGCTCGTCCGCGCCGCCGTTGAGGGCGTACAGAAGGCACTTTGCTAGGTTTGCGCGGGCGCCGAAGAACTGCATATCCTTGCCGACGCGCATGCAGCTTACGCAGCAGGCGATGCAGTAGTCGTCACCCATTTCGGGACGCATCAAATCGTCGCTTTCGTACTGGATTGCCGAGGTGGAAATGGAAATCTTGGCGCAGTACTTTTTGAAGTTTGCGGGAAGGCGGGTCGACCAGAGCACCGTGAGGTTGGGTTCGGGCGCGGGGCCTAAATTTTCCAGCGTGTGCAGCACGCGGAAGGAGTTTTTAGTGACGAGCGTTCTGCCGTCCACTCCCATGCCGCCTATCGACTCGGTTACCCACGTGGGGTCGCCCGAGAACAGTTCGTTATATTCCTTTATGCGCATGAATTTTACTATGCGCAGCTTCATTATAAACTGGTCGATTATCTCCTGCGCCTGCTCTTCGGTGAGCACGCCGCGCTTTAAGTCGCGTTCGATATAGATATCGAGGAAGGTCGAGTTGCGGCCTATCGACATCGCCGCGCCGTTCTGCTCCTTTACCGCGCCGAGGTAGCCGAAATACAGCCACTGCACCGCCTCTTCGGCGTTTGCGGCGGGACGGGTGATGTCTTTGCCGTAAAAGGAAGCCATCTTCGCAAGGTTTTTGAGCGCCTTAATCTGCTCGGAAATCTCCTCCCTGTCGCGAACTTTGTCGGGAGTCATGTCGCCGCTTAAATTGAGCTTGTCGCGCTCCTTGCAGGCAACGAGGTAGTCGGTGCCGTACAGCGCCACGCGGCGGTAGTCGCCGACTATTCTGCCGCGGCCGTAGGTATCGGGCAGGCCGGTTAAGATATGCGCGCGGCGGGCGAGGCGCATTTCGGGCGTATAAACGTCGTACACGCCGTCGTTGTGCGTTTTGCGGTATTTGGTGAAAATCTCCTTGACCTCGGGCGCGATTTCGTAGCCGTACATGTTGAGCGCCTGCTCCGCCATCTTTATGCCGCCGAAGGGCTGCAACGAGCGTTTGAAGGGCTCGTCGGTCTGCAAGCCGACAATCTTTTCGAGAGATTTATCTATATAACCCGCGCCGTGGGAGGTGAGCGTGGAAACGACGGCGGTATCGGCCATTAAAACGCCGCCCGCCTTGCGCTCGTCCTCGGAGAGTTTTAAAACGTCGTCCCAAAGCTTTCTGGTGGCTTCGGTTGCGGGAGCGAGAAAGCTTTCGTCGCCCTCGTAGGGGGTGTAGTTGCGCTGGATAAAGTCGCGCACGTTAACTTCGTCGTCGCTCCATTTTCCCGTTACGAACCCCTCCCATTCGGGACGGTTCACAATTTTTTCATCTGCCATTTTTATGCTCCTGTAATTTGTATTCTATCCAGTATTCGAGTATTTCCTGCGGTTGGAAGCCGTGCGCCTCGGCGAACGGCACGCCGCCGTCGACGAGAAAGAGCGACGGAACGGTTTTAACCGACCACTCCTTTATGAGCTCCGCCGACTGACTTTCGTCGAAATAAAAGAAAGGGACGGAGAACTTCTGCGCCGCTTCCCTTGCGGCCGGCATGAGCTGGTGACAACCCGCGCACGCGGAGCCGCCAATCTCTACAAGGCAAATTCCCGGTTGAGTAAAATTTTTCATGGTTGTGTTTGTTGAAGTTATAGTTTTTTGTACTTTAAACAATCCCCCCTTAATCCCCCCTTTACACAAGGGGGGCACGGAGGCGATTAAGTTACCCTTTGCACAAGGGGCACGGAGGTGATTAAGTCTCCCTTTACACAAGGGGGCACGGAGGCGATTAAGTTGCCCTTTGCACAAGGGGGCACGGAGGTGATTAAGTTGCCCTTTACACAAGGGGGCACGGAGGTGATTAAGTTGCCCTTTACACAAGGGGGCACGGAGGTGATTAAGTTGCCCTTTACACAAGGGGGGGCACGGAGGTGATTAAGTTGCCCTTTACACAAGGGGGGGCACGGAGGTGATTTAGTTGCCCTTTACACAAGGGGGGCACGGAGGCGATTAGCTCCCATTTACTAAAAGGGAATTAAATTATGCCTGCGAACCGCGTTGGTTGCGGCATATGTCGGGGGCAATTAAAAATTTTAAAGCGCGCCCAATATTTTTTTTGCGTTTTCTATCCGCTCCTTTTCGGGCGGCTTTACGCCCGCAAGCGGATAGGGAATTCCGAGGTTTTTATACTTCACCTCGCCCATGGTGTGATAGGGAAGAACTTCCACCCTCTTCACCGTTTTAAGCCCGTCGATAAACGCGCGGGTTCTTTTAAGATACCCGTCGTCGTCGGTTATCCCGGGGACGAGGACGTGGCGAATCCAGATATCTTTGCCATTCTTTGAGAGGAATTTTGCAAATTCAAGTTCGTTTTTATTGTCGGCGCCGATGAGCTTTTTGCACTCCTCCCCGTCGATGTGCTTTATGTCGAGCAGGAAAAGGTCGGCGTATTTTATGAGCTCTTCATGCTTTTCTACGCTTTTGCGGCTTTCGGGGTTGAACGTTATGCCCGAAGTATCGACGGCGCAATGCACGCCCTCGCCCTTTAAGATTCTGAAAAGCTCCGTTACGAACTCTATCTGCAGAAGCGGCTCGCCGCCCGAAACGGTTACCCCGCCCCCGCCGCGCCAATACTTTTTGTAGCGCAGCGCGTTTTCGGCTACCTGTTCGGGGGTATACTGCGTGCCGCCGTGCAACGCCCAGCTATCGGGATTGTGGCAGTACTTGCATCGCAGAGGACAGCCCTGCATAAATATCACGAAGCGGATACCCGGCCCGTCGACCGTGCCGAAACTTTCAAACGAATGTATTCTTCCCGTCATAGACAAGCCTTTTAAAACCTTACGCCTTACCCCCCCGCCGCCATACCGAAATGGGGACTATGTGCGGCAAAAAGGGTGAAAAAAGGGCGGTTTTGCATATTCCCGAAACCCGGAAATAACAGAAACTGCCCAGACGAACGACAAAAAAACCTTACGCCGCGCCGTTCCCCCGCGGTTTTCGCCGAAGTTCAGCTTCGGCGCTCCGCTAAATTTCGTCAGTTGCGGCGGGCTTTCTTATATCTGTATCGATTATATCAGCAGTATGAGCCAAATGTCAAGAGTTTTTCCGTATTTTGTTTTGTAAAATTTTGGCAACCACAATATATTGTGTATTCGGGCTTACATACCACTAACGGACGGAGCATAAAAAATTACGGAAAAAGTGTGGCGCGGGCGGCAGAA